>DLXG01000163.1:482-3272 GCA_003448875.1 Anaerolineaceae bacterium | reverse complement strand
TAGAACTTGGGCTGGCGCCGGGGTTCATCAATTGCGAAAATTGATCGTGGAACAGCACCCGGCTGGCTTTGAAGCCGGTGGTGTTGGCGTTGGCAAGGTTGTTTGCCACCACATCCAGATAATTCTGGTGCAGGTTCAACGCGCTGATTGCAGTAAACATTGAGCGTAACATTTCTTAAGCCTCCGGAAGTTTTGTTTTTTCACAGGCTTCCTCCGTGAGGGCCGGCCTGTGGATGAAAGATTTGGTAAGGTTGATTATGCTTTTTGATCCAGTTTGTTTTGCGATGGACGCGCCGGGTCGGCAATCACCACACTGTCAATCTGGGTAAACACGCCTTCCCCGCGGTGCTGAGGATCAACGGCGGTAACCACCAGCCGCTCGCGCACATTGACAATAAACGCCAGATCATCCATCATCACCAGCGATGACTTGCCGCCGCGCTGTTCGGCCTTTTCAATGGCCTGGGCAAGGCGGTTGACGTGTTCATTGCTGAGGGCAATTTCCCGGCTTTGCAGCCGTTTTTGGGCATGATTGGAAAAGCGTACCTGCTGTACCTGAGCAAGCGTTTCCGCAAAGGCCGGGGTTGACTCAACCGCCGTCGGACGGGCGGGACGGGGCTGACCGCTGACTGCACCGCCCTGAGCACGTTCCAGTTGAACGCGGAAAGCATCACTCATGCACCACCTCCGCGGATCTCGATCACATCACTCAGCGGGGCTTTTTGTGTGCCAATTTGCAGATAAAGCACACCTTTTTCACTGGTAACGCCGCCGACCACTCCTTCCAGCGTTGAGCCGTCCTTTTGGGCAACCTTGACGATTTTCCCGATCAGGCTGGCGGCATACGCATTCTGGTTGGCTGCCGCAGCACTATCCAGCACAACCCGCATCGCCTGCAATTCCTGCAGCGAATTGAGCTGGGTGAACTGGCTCATCATCTCGCTGTCTTTCATGGGTTCCAACGGATTTTGATGGGTCAATTGCGCCACCAGCATGGTCAAGAAATCACCCATGCCCGGTTGATTGGCAATTTTTGGGGCAGCAGTTTGGCTCAGTGAAGTGAGCAATGAATTGGAAATTTCCTGTACTTGCATCGTTTGTCCTCCTTATACGCGGTAATCCACACCGCTGAGGGATAGATTTTGCCAGAGCCCGGCGCGCTCCACAAACCCATTGCCGCCATGCTCAACATCCCCACCGTTGTAAGAACGGCCGCGCGGACTATGACCGTTGAAGCCGCCCTGTGGTTGATGGGAAGGGCTTTCGTGATGGATATTCAACTGCGCCAGATTAACCCCGGCCTCGCTGAGCGATTGCCGCAGCTGGTTCAATTGCGCTTCAAGCAGCCGTCCGGTGCTGGCTTGCTCCGCATAAACCGTAACACTCACCCCTTGCGAACTGCTGGCGAACCGAATATCAATTCCGCCCAGTTCCTGCGGGTGCAGCTGAACACGCAGGCTGGAACGTCCCTGCTGAATGGAGACTTCCATTTGATGGGCAATCTGGTGCACCATATCCACCAGCGCGCGGCCCTGTACAGGCGTATTTTCGATTCGCAGTGGGACTACTGCTTCACCGCCAGACGTGTGAGAGACCGCTGGTTGTTCGATCACAATTTGCGCTTCACCCGTTTGGGTTTGCACCGCCTCAGCGGCAGTCCTTGTCCTGAACGGTGTTTCGGCTTTATTTTCAAGTGTAACTCTCGTTAATTCGGGTTTCTCGCTTTGCACCTCCGTGCTGGATTGGGGTTGAATGAGAGTTTCCTCCGCTGACTGGCTCAGGCTTTTTTCCAGTGCAGTCGCAAAATCAACTTTGCCCTCTGCGGGCAGGCCGTCTTCGACAGGTGTCTCGACTGGCACCAGTCCATCCAGCGGCTCAGTCTCACCCTTGCTCACAGGCACATCGCCTTCCATAACGGGGACAACCCCACCCTCGTTGAGCAGGGCAAGCAAACCGCCGCTGATACGGGCAGGCGGCTGGCTATCGGCTGCGTTTTCTGTGATTGGGGTTTCACCCGTCGGTTGGTTTTCGTTGGCAGGGTTAGCCGCTTGCGCTGGCGCAGCAGACTGAGAGGCAGCCGCTTCGGCCTGCGTTTGGGTTTGTTTTTCCTCCTTCTGGCGCGCGCGCAGGGTCTCCTCAAAGGTCGGAGAGTCGCCGTTAGGCACCTCTCCACCCGAATGAGTTGCACGCAGCCCGCTTTCGGGAGGCGGTTTGCTGACAGGCAGCACTTCCAATAAGTTTATGTCCATTTTCACCTCGAACTAGCAATAGTTTTCAGGAGTGCCAGTTTTTTACTGACCGATTGAGTCAGCGCCTGATACTGAATCCCGGTCTCGTTCATTTCCAGCAGCTCCACATCAATATCCACGCTGTTCAGGTCAGCCCGCAGACTGCCGCCCGGACGCTGCGACACCTGAAAGCCAACCCGCCGCGCGGGTGATGCCAGATGAGCCTGATGCGATTTTTCCAGTTCCACTCCTTTCTTGCGCTGAAAGACCTGTTTCAGCGTATCTTCAAATTTGACCTGTTGAGCGCGGTAGCCCGGTGTATCCACATTGGCCAGATTGCGGCTGATGACCTGCTGACGCAGGCTCAATCCATCCAGCGCCATGCGGGCTGCCTGTAAAGCATCATCACTGATCCAGTTCCTCGCCATACTTCACCCCGACCATTGATAAAAACTGCTTTGAAAATACTCCATCACCCGTTGAACGTAGGTTTGGGTTTCGCGATAAGGCGGAATGCCCTGATAACGGTCTACCGCTCCCGGGCCGGCGTTATAGGCCGCCA
>DLXG01000163.1:0-151 GCA_003448875.1 Anaerolineaceae bacterium | reverse complement strand
CGGCGTTATAGGCCGCCAGCGCCAGTTGCACATTACCGTTATAACGTTTGAGCAGATTGCTCAAAAACCGCACCCCCCCGTCTATGTTCTGGGCCGGGTCAAACGGATCGCTCACCCCCAGACTGCGCGCCGTGCCGGGCATCAACTGCAT
>DLXG01000206.1 GCA_003448875.1 Anaerolineaceae bacterium | reverse complement strand
ACATTTTCTTTTGGCGGGAAGGGTTTGCGCTTCATGGTATCTCGTTCAGCCGGCTCCACCGTTAAAGCCAGACCGGGCAGACCGTCAGTCACCAGGTTGACCCATAAAATCTGAATGGGGGTTAGCGGCAGGGGCATTCCCAAAAACGGCCCGGCCAGCATGACCCAGATTTCACCGGCATTCGAGGTCAGGGTGTATTTGATGAATTTGCGGATGTTATCATAAATCCGCCGGCCTTCCTCGATAGCGGCAACGATAGTGGCAAAATTATCATCCAGCAACACCATATCGGCGGCTTCTTTGGAAACATCCGTGCCGGTAATTCCCATCGCCACGCCAATATCTGCTTTCTTCAGCGCCGGCGCATCATTGACGCCGTCACCGGTCATGGCCACAATTTCGCCTTTTTCTTGCAAAGCCTGTACAATTTTTAACTTGTGTTCGGGAGAAACCCGCGCAAAAACGGAAACATGATCCAGTGCTTTTTTGAGTTCCTCGATGCTCATGCTGGCCAGTTGAGCACCGGTAATTGCTTCGCCATCAGGGGTAGTTATGCCTAATTCGCGGGCTATATGCAGCGCGGTCAATGGGTGATCACCGGTGATCATAATCGGACGCACACCGGCTGACTTGGCAGTGGCTACCGCATCCTTCACCTCCGGCCGGGCCGGGTCAATCATCCCTACCATACCGACAAAGATCAGGTCTTTTTCTTCGGGTTTCTCACATCCTTCCACCTGCTCCGGTGGGCATAAACGGAATGCCACACCCAGCACCCGCATACCCTTCATGGCCATTTCTTCGTTGGCTTTTTCAATCCGCGCCCGCCATTCCTCATCCAGCGGTATACTCCGGTCATTCACCCAAACGCGGCTGCACACTTCCAACAGGCTGTCCACAGCCCCTTTGGTGATAGAGATATATGGCTGCCAGATCTCGCTGGAAATTACCCGCTCGGCGCTTTTCAAAATTTCCGGTAATTCATCCTGATTGAGGCGGTGAACGGTTGTCATGCGCTTGCGTTCAGAGTCGAAGGGCAACTCGGCTACACGCGGCATGGCCTTTTCGAGATCCTCTTTCCATAAACCTGCCCTTGCTCCGGCAATGACCAGCGCGCCTTCGGTTGGGTCGCCCACCGAAACGAAGCCCCCACGCGCACTTTCATTGACCTCAATCACTGCATCGTTGCATAGCGTTCCACCCACCAGTAAGAGAGCCACTGCCGGTTGTTCCACCATAACCGGTTCAATTTTTCGCCGTTCGGGCATGGTTGGTGAGTAATTCTGAACTTCTTCCAGAAAGTCAATCCGGTTACCGGCCACATCCACCACCGTCACCGTCATGCGGTTTTCGGTCAGGGTGCCGGTCTTATCGGAACAGATTGTGGTAACCGAACCAAGCGTTTCCACCGCCGGCAGTTTACGGATCAAAGCCCGGCGCTGGAGCATGCGCTGAGCGCCAAGTGCCAGTGCAATGGTAACCACCGCCGGTAAGCCCTCCGGTACTGCTGCAACCGCCATACTGATGGCGGTCATAAACATAATGCGAATCGGCTCGCCCCGCAGCAGGCCTAACACAAAGACAACAGCCACAATCGCCAGCGCCGCAACAGCCAGCCCCTTGCCCAATTGTTGCAGCCGTTTTTGGAGCGGTGTGATTTCCTGCCCAACTCCCTGAATCATATCGGCGATCCGGCCCAATTCGGTCTGCATACCGGTTTGAACCACTACTGCCAAACCACGCCCATATGTTGTTACCGTGCCCATGAAAACCATGTTGCGCTGGTCACCCAGCGGAAGATTCTCGGCCTGGATGAGCTGAGTATTCTTTTCCACCGGTTCAGATTCGCCCGTCAACACCGCCTCTTGAACACGCAGGTTGACCGCTTCGACTAAGCGGCAATCGGCTGGCACCGCATCACCCGCATCTAGTTGGATGACATCACCCGGCACCAATTCTCGCGAAGAAATCTCAATCAGGTGGCCATCCCGGTGCACCTTAACCTTGGGGGCTGCCATCTTCTTCAAGGCCGCCATGGCCCGTTCAGCGCGATATTCCTGCGTGAAACCCAGCAGGGCATTCAATACCACGATGATTAAGATGACAATTGCATCCGTCACCTCATGGAGTAAAACCGATATGACCGCTGAGATAATCAGGATCACCACCATGATCTCGGTCAGTTGTTCCAGCAAGATTTTCCAGGGGCTTTTCAAACCGCGCTCAACCAGTTCGTTCGGCCCGTACTTCGCCAGCCTTTTCCCGGCTTCCGCCGAGTTAAGACCGTGTTTCAAATCGGTCGAAAGTTCTGCTTCAATTTCAGCCAGTGATTTTGCATACCAGTTTTTCATGGTCACATTGCTCCAATTTCGTTCCAGATATATAAAAAGACCATCACCATCTCGTGATGGTCTTGCCAGACGCAGTTTCATGCGTCCGGGCTGCCGGAAGCCGCAGGCTTCGTTTTGACGACAACCCGTCCTGTGAGAGGAGGCTACTCCCCATTACTTGATGTATCCTACCGCAACCCACTCAGGCTGTCAAGCAGTCGTTCAGGGAATCCACTTACCAATATCCGACCATGCATAAGCCAGATGGGCAGCAAGTGTATCGCCCACCCGCCGGCGCACCTTTTTCAACACATACTCCATCAGCGCCACTCCGCCAACCTGATCCAGTCGAACGCCGATTTCACGCGCCCGAACATGGCGGCATTGAGCATTGAATGGGCCGCCGGAGCGTTCCGAAAGGAAATCTTCTTTTTGTCCAATCCGCACCAGTTCATCAATCAAACGGTCAATTTCTGCCTGCATGCCTGCCGGATAGGGTTTCTTCTCAAATAGAAAATCAAGCCAGCCCACGACGCACCTCCCAATAAAATTGTATCATGCCATACCTGAAATGGTAGAATAAGGCAATATGAATTGGGTCTTTCTCTCCCCCCATCTGGACGATGCAGTACTCTCTTGCGGAGGATTGATTTACGAACTCATTCAAGCCGGAGACCAGATAGAAATTTGCACGATTTGCGCGGGTGACCCGCCGGCAGGTGAGCTTTCTCCGCTGGCTGAAATGCTTCATCAACGCTGGGGGGTATCGGCAAAAGACTCTCAAATCACCCGCAGAAAGGAAGATCTGGCTGCCTGTCAGATTCTTGGCGCAACACCATTTCACCTTGATATTCCAGATTGCATTTACCGCCGCAACCCCCTTACCGGTGAACCGCTGATTTCGTCCAACGAGGCACTTTTTCAACCATTACCCGCAGAGGAATACCCGCTGGCGGCTCACGTGGCAAACCAATTAGCCGCGCATATCCCCCACGGTGCTCATGTTGTCTGCCCGTTGACATTGGGCGGACATGTAGATCATCATCTCACCCGCCAGGCAGCGGAATTGCTGAAAAGACCGCTCTGGTATTACGCCGATTATCCATACCTGCTGCAACAAGCCGGTCATCTGCATGAATATATTTCACCCGATTGGGAGATTTTTCAAATTCCCATTTCTTTGAACGGCTGCCGGGCCTGGCAGGATGCAATTGCCTGTTACCGATCTCAAATCAGTACATTTTGGGCAACCACCGATGAAATGAGAAAGGCCATCTCCCATTACTGGCAAAAAGGCGGGGGAAGCACGCTCTGGAAATCTCACCAGAACTAAAATAACCCGGCCGGAGTGCATACCCCTCTAAAAAATTGCATTTAAAAAATTATGCTATACTGATACCATGCAAGAGGTTAATTCCTGCTGGCAAAAATGGGCAAATTTCCTTAAGGAAAGACACCTTGAGGAAATTACAATCACCCTGCTGGAAGCCGCCGGCCCTCTCAAATTCCTTGCAGCGCAGATGGTCTACGCTGGAATTCCGCTGTTGAACACGTTCACCCCCTCAAAAAGAGATCGGAAGAGCGTCGTGTAGGGAAAGAGTGTAGATCTCGGTGGTCG
>DLXG01000208.1 GCA_003448875.1 Anaerolineaceae bacterium | reverse complement strand
ATCTAAGGGTGGAATGAGGGGTAAATTCATGGCAGAGTCCTCCTGTGAAAAACTGTATTCTGGCTACACGCAATCAAGAACGAAATTGCGTTCCACACCCAACCAAAAATTGCCCAATCCGTGCGGATTGAGCCAGAAGCCGCCTGCCTTCCCTTTGTTGTTTTCAGCCGGAAAGGAAAGCCGCGCCTTCTTGCTCGAGAAGCACGACCGGTGGAACATTCCTCTGGGCAGGCTTTCTGGCTTCCGGCTTTCAGCCGGTTACAGTTGCGGCACAGCGCTGGACTCGCACCAGACTTCCGCCTTTACGCCCTGGCATCCGGGCATCGGGTCACCCAGAGGGGTAAATATACATTTCCAAAGAACGGGGAGTTATGAAAGTATTATAACGCTTTATTGGATAAAAACATCCCCTTTTTTCATAATCATGCGCGTGTTCAGGGCATATAAGGGATTTTTGAATCGGTAAATGACCAAACCACTATGCGCTTGTGTCGCAATCAGGTAATCGCCTTTAGAGATCAGATTATGAATGAAAACCAATCCTTTACTCATAAAATGCCCACCTCAATCGGGTCGGCCGGATCGCGGATGTCATAAACCGCAAATCCGCCGAAGAACCGATAGTTCCCTAAATCTCTCCAACGACACACAAACGCATATCGGCCTGAAACCTCCACGCAGTCTGCATTGTCCGGCGTGGTAATCGTGTTGATGAGGCGCAGTGCGGTGGGGTCAGAAAGGTCATAGATCAGCACACCCTTTCGGCTGTCTGCCACGAATGCCATATTTTTGAACAGAGCCACATCCTTCCCATCGCTAAACGAATTGTCCGAAGCAAGCATACGGATTTGCTTTGGGTCACTGATGTCGATCACCCGCAATCCATATTTCGTCAGGAGAACCACTCTATCATCCAGCACCACAGCCTCTAAAACGCCCGATAAGGGATAGGTGGTTAAGAAAACGGGCTGGTTGACATCGGATATATCAAAAATGGCTAATCCGCGGTAATGGACGCCAATCAGGTAGTTCTGCCACACGGCAAAATCCGAATAGAAAAAAGGATTTTTGTCGTGCGCCATTTGCACCGGCTTCGCCGGGTCAGAAACATCAAAAATCAGGAAGCCCATGCTGCCATCCTCGGCGGCAACCAGATAGTTCTCCCACGCCTCTACGTTGTTTGATGCTGACCTGTTCAGTCCAATTCCAAAATCGTACACCAGTTGTGGCCGACGAATGTTGGAGAGGTCAATGGTCTTGATGGACAATTCGTCGGCCGCATAAAGATACCCCTTTTCCATCTCTGTGTAGCGTAAGATGCCGGGCATCTTCACTTCACCGACCTCAATCGGCTGTTTTGGATCGGAATAATCCAACACTCTCAACCCGCCAAAGTAATCAGCCGCATACAACAGGCCCTCTTTATATACAGCGTTTTGAATGGAGCCATCCAATTCAAAACGGCTAATTTGCTGCGGCTTGGATGGATTGGACAGGTCGAATACATATAAGCTGTTCCAGCCTTTAACCCAGATATACTCCCCCATACCACCGGCATAGGTAGCTGCCGGCACCGATATGCTTGCCTGCCAGACCGGCCACTTTGGGTCGCGAATATCCCAAATCTGTACGCGCTTGTTCCATTGCGGGATCAACAGGTAGTTTCCATGCACGCGAATATCGAAGACATCCCCAGATAGCATGGTGCGCCAGATCACTAGGGGTTTAGCAGGATCAGAAAGGTCAAGAATGTCAACATTTTTATCGGATAGGACAATCAGGTAGTCCCCCGCAATTTCAACCTCACGAATCGTTTCGCCGTAAGTCCCAATCTCACGCGGCTTCTCAAAATCCGAAGCGTCAAAAATCCGCAATCCGCCTTGGCTGTCAGCCAGAAAAAGGAAGTTTTTCCACATCGCGGCATCCAGAGAAAAGTCTCTGGAGGGAAGGTGAGCCACAGCAACCGGATGATAGGGGTCCTGCACATCAAAAATCCACAACCCATCCACTCCGGCGGGAACGAGCAGCCAGTTATCCGCTAAGGCAATGTTCCATGGGGTATCGCCGAGCGGCGGGCTGGCAGCGATCATCTGAGGGGTTTGCGGCTGTGAGACATCCACCACCCAAAAACGGTGACTGGTGGCCAAGAAGACAAAATGATCCCGCATGACCAGATCGGTTGCCATCCCGCCATACTGGGCAACCAGCTCAACATTCTCTGCCTCGTAGGGTGGGTCATCCTCACCGCTCTGGTCCAAAACAGCCTGAGCGGAAACGCTGCCCGACACACAGGCTAAAGCTGCCAGCACGATCAGTAAGAACAGGGCTGCCCGCAGTGCAGAGAAAAATCTCAACGGCGGATACAGTTTGTTATCGGTTGCGTTCATGGAGGTAAAGAAGGGACGTTTCAAGTTTGACCCCGCAAAACTTTTATCTCTGACAATATTTTTTAAGTGAGATAGACTTAAGATGAGAATTAAGTTCACCTAACAATTTATCACTAACCCACCCCGTCGTTACATACTCAATATTTGACAGTATCGAAAAGTCTTACTTAGGTTGTATTTTAGTAACTATTTAGTATTTTTTCAAATAAAAAATGCGTAAAAATATTGGATAGTAAACCTACCCAAAAATCGCCTGTTGCTGACTACCCTTTCAGCAATGATAAAATAATTTTGTATGGCCCAATTCCCCACCATTGGCTTCATTTCCACCTGGCCGGTTTATCAGGGCACTTCCATGGATCATTATGCCTATTCCTTGATCCAGGGGATCAGTGCCGCCGCACGGGATTACCGGTGCAATTTGCTGCTCGGCTGCGGTTTTAGCGTCACCGGCAAAAGCCCACAGCACCATTCCTTTTGGCCGGTGCCGGGCGAAGATGTGGATTTTGTCCCGGTTGGCCCGTGGAATACCAATGGTCTGATCATTGTGCCGGACGAACTGACCGAATCGCAATTGCATTACGTGCGGGATTTATTGGATTCCGGTTTTCCGGTGATCTTCACCACACCCGAAGGCCCCGGCCCGGTGGTCTGTGTGGATAATAAATCCGGCATCCGCTCTGCATTTTTCCACCTTCTCGAACATGGACGCCGGCGCATCGCTTTCATAGCCGGTAATCCCGGCCGAGGGGGAGATAGTGAGGAACGTTTGCAGGCTTACCGGGCTGCGCTGGCCGAGGCCGGCCTGCCCTTCGTGCCAGCCTTGTGCGCCTTCGGCGAGCACCGCAAAGAAGGCGGCGCAGCGGCCATGCGACAAATCCTCTCCAGCGGAGAGTCGTTCGACGGGTTGATTGCCAGCAACGATCTTTCCTGCCTTGGCGCCGTGGAGGTTTTACAGCAAGCCGGTTTCCGCATCCCTTCAGATATAGCCGTCATCGGCTTCGATGATATCCTCGAGGCCCGAGCCGTCTCTCCCTCCCTCACCACCGTACGCCACCCCACCTTTCTGCTCGGTTATCAGGCGGTAACTACCCTGTTGGAATACATTCAAAACACACAGAACGGGCTAAAAAAAGTGGTTGTTCCCACCCGGCTCATCCTGCGCGAATCCTGCGGCTGCCGTTCCGGTCGGCTGGAGATGAGCAGTCTGCCCGTCAAGGCAGAAGAAATTGTCAACCAGGTTGCTCAAGCCTGTTTTGCCGAAGCGCGCAACAGGCCTCTTGAGGAATTGCAGAACTTTGCCGCCCGCTTATTGGAATCTTTCCGCCAGAGCTGCTTTCAACAGAGCAGCGAAGCCTTCCTTACCGCCGTTGAGCAGGCAGTTCAATGGAGTGAGCTGCACGAGGAAGACCCGCGCATCTGGCAGGCAGGTACGGCGGTCATGCTTCAAAATCTGGTTGCCTTAACGCAGTCGGAACCGAAAATTGACCCGTTGCTGGCTGCTTTCTACCTTGACCTGGCGCGGCAAGAAATCAGCGAACATATCCAAAAACAGGCCACCCGTGCCATGGTGCGCTACATCCAGATGATGTCCCAACTTGGGCAGTTAACCGCCGAGATGCTTTCGGCAGTTAACGTCGAGCAAATCGCCGAAATTTTGAGCCGCCAACTGCCCAAAGTCGGCATCAGTAACGCTCTGGTAGCCCTGTATGACACCGCCAGCGAAGACCCCACTGCAAAGGGAACAGTTCTCTTTACAGCCGGTTTCAGGCAAAATTTTAGCAACCTCACCTTCAATCCACGCAGCTTTCCTATTCCCCTGGTCTATTCCTTTGAAGGCCCCCTTAAATTAACCATCCTGCCCCTCCGGATTGATGACAACCTCTTCGGTTTCGTGTCCTTCGATGCGCCCAACCCCGAATTATGTGCAGCACTGGTGCACAATCTGGCCGCAGCCCTGCGCACCAGCCGTCTGTATCAGGATGCACTGGAAGGACGCAAAGCCGCCGAAGAAGCCAGCCATCTGAAAAGCCGCTTCCTTTCCATGGTCTCCCACGAATTACGCACCCCGCTCAGCGTCATCGTCGGATTGAGCGAAATGTCGCTCAAAAGTCAATCGGTTGAATTGAAGGACATTGAACAGATCAACGCCAATGCTCAACATCTGGCGCGCCTGATCGGTGATGTGCTTGATTTAGCCAGCAGCGAAGCGGGTAAATTGCGCATTCTTCACGAACCGCTCGATCTGGCCGAAGTGCTTCGTATTCCGCTCCAGATTGGAGAAGAAATGGCGCGCGAGAAAGGTCTCAGCTGGAACGCCAACCTCCCCAAACACGGCCCGTGGGTATTGGGCGATCAAACTCGTTTGCGTCAGATTACCCTTAACCTGATCAGCAATGCCGTCAAATTCACCCCCGCTGGACAAATCCGGTTGGATGTCATCCCCTCCGGCAATAGCGTTTCCATCTCTGTCAGCGATACCGGCATTGGCATACCGCCTGCCGATCTGGAAAAGGTCTTTGACGAATTTTACCGGAGTGAAACGATTATTCAATCTGGTCTTGGCGGCATTGGGCTAGGCCTGGCAATTACCAGACAATTGGTTGAAGCCCACGGCGGTCGAATTAGCGCCCGCTCACCGGGAGATTTCGGCTGCGGATCAACCTTTACTTTTACCTTACCTGTTATTCAATCCGAAAGTCAACTACCCGCCGCCTTTGCCGCGCTCAATAGCGGTCCGGCCTGGAATCTGGTGATTCTGATCGAGGACAACGAATCCGCAAATCAGTTTGCGCATCATTTTGAAGGGAGCGGTTTTACTGCCCGTGTAGTTAATATAGATGAAGAAAGCAATTGGCTTGCCAAAGTATTGGAACAATTACCGGAAGCCATATTGCTCAGTCACGGCCTTGCAGCCAGTCGCGGCTGGTCATTGGCCAGAATCATCAGGCAGCACAAGTCCTTAGAAAATATACCCATTTTTGCTTTTTCACTTGATCCGGCCGATTCACGCGGCGAATTATTGGAATTGAATTACCTGCAAAAACCTGTTCGAGCAGCCCAATTAAGCAAAGAACTCGCCCGGCTTCTGCCGGTCCGACAGCCGTCCCAAACCGTCCTGATTGTGGATGATGACCCCGCCGTCTTAGAAACCCACCGGCGTCTTGTGGCTCAAACCGGCCGGCGTGTTTTGACCGCCCAAGATGGACACAAAGGGCTGGAACTTGCCATCGCCGAAAAACCCGACCTGATCCTACTCGACCTGATGATGCCGGAAATGGACGGTTTTGCCGTGCTGGATGCGCTCCACAGCCGGCCGGAAACCCGCTCAATACCGGTCATCATCGTGACCGGTCGTCAGCTGAGCGAGGCTGAGGTAGAGCGCTGCAACCGCGGAGTTGCCGGTATTCTCAGCAAAGGCATGTTCAGTCAGAAGGAAACCCTTGAACACATTGAAGCCGCCCTCACCCGTAGGGATACCCTGAACAGTGCAACCCGCCGCTTGATTCGACGCGCCGCGGCGATCATCCATACCCGCTTTGCCGAGCCGATCACCCGCGAGGATATTGCCGCCCAACTCAACATCAGCGCCGACTATCTAACCGATTGTTTCCGGCAGGAATTTGGCATTACCCCCCTGACGTATCTGCGCCGTTACCGCATCAAACAGGCCTGCGATTTGTTGCAGAACACCGACCTGAGCATCACTCAAATTGCCTTGAATGTTGGTTTTTCCGATAGTGCCCATTTTACTCATACCTTCATTAGGGAAATGGGACTTTCACCCCGCGCATTTCGCCACCGCAGCAAGAAGTAACCCGTTCTCGTTCAAAAACATCCGGCTGAGAAACAAGAACACCCCTCGTATTCGTTGTATGATGATAATGCTGACTGAAACGCTCTAAAAGAAAAGGATTTGTGCTTGTTCTCCTCATCCGGCTGGTCAAACATGGTGGAATATCCCGCTTCCCAATCCATAGCACTGGTGATTGGCAATGACGCGCGCCTGTTTTACCTGTTGAATCGCTACGCCCACTTGAGCGGGCTGGAATTGACCAGCAGCCTGCCGGCTGCTGCCATGACCGAAATTCAAAAGATCAATCCGGCATACCTCATATTTTCCTCGTTGGACACCATGAAAGAATGTCACAACTGGCTGGCAAACCTGAATGACCGCGAGATCAAAATCATCGTGTGCACTGCGGTGGGAGAGGAAGCAGCCGCCAGAGAAATGGGGGCAGATGACTGCATGTTCCATCCTCTCACCTATGCCGGTTTTTGCACTGCGTTGGGGCTGAACCGAGCTGACCACGACCGAAAT
>DLXG01000106.1 GCA_003448875.1 Anaerolineaceae bacterium | reverse complement strand
GCCTCCAACGCCGGCAGGTCGAATCCCCCAATCGTCCACTCTGCCCGGGCGGTGGATACCGTTCCATCGTTACCAATTTCCAGATCTTCCGCATCCGGCGCAATTTTGAGACACACAACGATATTCATGGTTGCTCCATTTTATATTTTGATAAGTTTATCAACAAAGTGGTCATTCATGAAACTACTTTTTTGTCCGAAAATTTTATAAATCCATTAGAAAATGCAAACCGGCTGGCCAATAATCTGCGCCAGCCGGAGTAAAAACCACCATTACGGTTTAATGAATGGGTGAATTCTTTTTTACGGCAACAAATCAGTCAGCTCGGCTGGTGCGGCACAGATACCCACCAGTGTGCTGCCTGTGTGCGCGCCAAGGATCGCTCCAACCGTAACCGGCGGCAGCCATTCACACTCCACCAGATTTTCCATGGCTTCGCGCAGCATCTCGATCCCTTCGGGATTGTGACCATGAATCAATTGCAGGCGCAGTTTTTTCGACCGGGGATACATTTTGATGACTTCCTGAGCCATGCGCTGAATAGCCCGCCGGAAGGTGCGCTCTTGCGCCATGGTAACATACCGGCCGTCTTCTTTTGAAACCGATATAACCGGACGAATGTTCAATAACGAAGCCAGCAAACCTTTCAGGTGGCTGATCCGGCCGCCATGGATTAAGTATTTCAACGTGTCCAGGGTAAAGAATCCGGTTGTCATGCTGCGTACTTTTTCCAATAAGGAAAGCGTGCTTTTCAAATCCCAGCCGGCCTTTACCGCCCGGCCGGCTGCCTCTACCTGCCAGCCTTCCGGCGCTGAAAGGGTCATCGTATCCCAGATGGTTACCTGAGCCTCCGGCACCATTTCGGCTGCCACCCGCGCCGAGTTTAACGTCCCGCTCAACCCAGAGGATATGTGGATGGAAAGAATCTCGGGATCATCCTGTGCCAGACGACGATACAGATCCACAAAATCCCCCGTTCCGGCCTGAGAAGTGGTCGGGAACGCCCCCGTTTCGTCCAGCAGCCGGTAGAAGTCCTCAGAAGTAAGATCTTCTCCACTGGAATATGTTTTCCCATCCAGGGTTAACTTCATGGGTATGTAGTGGATTGGCGGTAAAGCCTGGAGCTGCTGCGGCGAGAGATCACAACCCCGATCGGTGACGATTTGCATGGAAAACACCCTCCCGAATTAAGAAATGTGAGCAATTTCCATCTTATCACCACCTTACAACCGCTAAAATGCCCCCTGACGAAATGTGACCGAAAATAGGAAACAGGTCAGTCGTCTTTCCTATGTCTACCCATCACCCATATCAGCGACATAATCCCCAATCAGTTCTTCAAAATACAATCTCAACGGGCGTAAATAATTTGTTTCCCACCAGCTCAACATCATCGTATTCAAAGAATACGGAACGCCATAGTGAAAAAGGGACAATTCGCAGCCGATACAGGTCGGCTGCAGGCGCAGGATAATGCGCGAATCCTCCCCAAGGGGCAGATCATGCACCTGCCAGGTTTGCTCGATAAGAGTATGTGGGACGAGCCGAAGCAGGCGGCCGCTTACAGATTTATCCAGAGATGTAAATAAGCCTGCCGGTCGCGGCTCTATCTCGGCTTTCTTCCCGGTGAAACGGCTGTGTTCATATCCATCGAGCCAGGCGCGGTAAACCCTTTCAGGATAGACCGGTATTTCCACCGAAAATTGAATGGTTGAAGGCAGGCTCATTTTTACTTTTATACGGACTATTTTTATAAATTATATCATTTATATCTGACCGGGAACTAATTGTTCGACAATTACGTCCTAAAAACAACGATAAAAAAGGAGGTTACGATGTTCAGGTTACTTTTGTTGAGTGTTGGGATGATTTTCGTGCTAAGCGCGTGTGCAACGCCGGTCGAAGCCGACCCCAATTCCCCCGTGGTCAATCCTCCCGAAGGCGGGAGTGAAACACCTCTGCCGTCCAATCCATACCAGCCGCTGGAAAGTGATGCAGCCTTACAGCGCGGGGAAGTCTTTATTGACACAACCGACCTGCTGATTTTGGAAAGTTATCCGGTGCAGATCAATCTGGTGCTACAAGGGAATCTACCCACCCCCTGCCACGAATTGCGTATCGTTGCAAATCAGCCGGATGAAGACAATCGCATTCTTGTCGAAGTCTACTCGGTGGTTGATCCTGAGCAAGTTTGCATACAAATGCTGCAATCCTTCGAGGTGACCTACAATCTGGGCTCATTCCCCAGCGGGAATTACACCGTGCTGGTCAACGGTGAAGAAGTCGGTCAATTCGACTCGTGAACGATTGAATAAAATCACCCAAAACCCCCCGGAAACATTCAAACAGCCGGGGGGTATTTCTTAAAAAAATTTGGATTGCCGGATTCGGCTTAACTTTTTTCAACAAGTGAGATAGAATTATTCGGGCAGGTCGTGGAATCGCGAGACGGCGAATGCCCCACGCCTGCTTTTTTATAAAACCTTTTGGCCCATGAGGTTTAGCGGCAATTTGGAGGTGACTCGATGAGTGAATTTATCTTGCCATTTGATTTTTCCGAAGACGATCCCGGTCGCTCCAGTGGTCAGGTAACACTGAAAGAGCCGCTTCCCTACCCCATCGGTAATCAGGGAAGCGGCTTTTACCGTCCCGGTCAGATGACACTCCATAACGGTACTTCCATAGACCTTGTTCTGTATCACAACGAAGCAACCGCAAGATTCATCTACACCCATAGGACAAAACCCGATCCGCAATTGCTTTCACTGGCCGGTCTGAGCGTGGAAGAGATTCAAAATATTCGAGAAATAACCCTACCGGGCCAGTTAATCATGGGCGCACAGCGTTCTTTTCTCATCAGTCAAGCCGTGCAGGGTATGTTGGGCTCACCGGTCTTTCAAAGCCTGTTTGCAGGTCAGCAACAAACTCAAATTGCCGTCTTCCCGATCGCCCGCGAGGGGTTGAAATATCAGGTAACCGAAGCGATTTACGCCAACGCGGGTTATTTATGTGACGAGGTCATCCTGGATGCCCATCATGTCTTTGATAGCAGCGTGCCGGTGTTCAGTCGCAAAGTAGAGATGACCCTTTTTAAAGACAAAGACCTCAATAAAATTCAGCACGAAAATATCACCGTTGCATTTATCGCCGATAGCATTGCCAGTGGTCTGGTGATGCGCGAGGTGATTAATAAGATAAAAGAACGTTTCCCGCGCATTCAATGGGTAGAAGTGATTGCTCCGTTTGCCACGCTGCGCGGGTTATGCCGCATCACTGAATGCGACGGCAGTGAGAACATCCATATCCGCGTCCACAGCTTTGAAACCCTGCTCAACGCGCTGCCACCGGATTACTACTACTCCGCCCACATCAACATTCCCGAACTGCACATCCGCCCCGAACTTGAGCAAGTCTACCGCCTGTGGTGGGGACAGGACGATTCCGGCAACTGGATTGCCGATACGGCCTGCGCCGGCTACGGCTGGAGCGAGGTCTTTTACTCACCCCGCAAACAAATCGAGATGATCAACCAGCAATTGAGCGAGCGCCACAATTTGACCATAGCCGATATTTTGCGGCGCAATTTATCGCCCTCAACCAGTCCGGTTGCGTTCGTAAAGCAAGCGCAAGCCGATCAGGGCTAGATTGGGTTCGACCACCTCAATGGTCTGGCTTTCTGGTGCAATCAATTCAGCCAGACCGCCGGTAGCAACCACCCTGGCCTGCCCGCCCAGTTCCTGGCGAATACGCCGTACCATCCCGTCCACCAGCTCGGCAAAACCGAAGACAATCCCCGAACGCATGGATTGCAGGGTGTTTTTGCCAATCGCCGCTACAGGGTGAGCCAGGGCTACCTGCGGCAGGGTTGCCGTAGCGCGAAAGAGCGAATCGCTGCTGGTTAATATTCCCGGGGCAATAGCAACGCCTTCAAAATTTCCCTCAGCCGAGACAGCCGAAAAAGTGGTGGCCGTGCCAAAACCCACCACAATTACCGGTGTGCCGTACAGATGACGCGCGGCAATCGCATTGACGATCAAGTCCGTGCCAACTTCTCTGGGATATTCGGTGTTGATCCGCATACCCAAATCCACCCCGTCGGCAATCATCAACACTTCCTGACGCAGGTAACGGCGGGCAATTTCTTCAAAAACTTGCGTTAACACCGGCACTACCGAAGAAACCGCAACCCCCTCCACATCCGTAACGGCAAGGCCGGAAGTGGATAATAAATTGAGCAGTAAAACCGCATACTCATCCGCCAGCCGGTTGCGGTCGGTGGCAATCCGCCAATGACAGCACATCCGTTCGCTGTCAAAAAGCCCAAATTTGATGTTGGTATTGCCAATATCAATGCACAGAAGCATGGGTGTACTCCCGCTAAGTTTTATTCAATCATGGTATTAGTTTAACATGGATTGTACTCCCCGCACACCAATCAACTTTCAACTTCATCAACGCTTTGTGATAAACTTGGCGTTGTTTTACTCAAACCCCATTTGCTCAAAGGATGGATATGTGCGGAATTTTTGGTATTGTAACCGAACAAGAACAGCCGCTCGGCCCGATTCTGATTGAAGCCGCCCGCCGCCTGACCTACCGCGGCTACGATTCGGTAGGTGCAGCCACCATCTCCGGCAACCGCATTGATTTACGCAAAGATGTCGGCAAGGTAGATGAGGTTGCGGCGCGTTACAATTTTGCCGAAATGACCGGCAGCCGCGGCATAACCCAGTTACGCTGGGCCACCTTTGGCGCGCCCTCGCAGGTCAACGCTCAGCCGCACCTTGATTCGGACGGCGATCTGGTCGGCGCGCACAACGGTAATGTGGTCAACAATGTAGAACTGCGCCAGCAATTCATGGCAGAAGGCATGACCGTTCGCTCGCATAACGACGGCGAATCGTGCGTGCACGCCGTCGAACGCTACATAGACCGCGGTTACGATTTCATCGAAGCCATCCGCCGCGCCTACCACGATTTACAGGGCGATTACGCCTATGTCATCGGGCGCATCAACGATGACAAACTGTATGCAATCAAAAAAGGCAGCGGACTGGTAGTTGGGATTGGAGATGGTTTTACCTGTGTATCCTCCGATCTGCCCTCTATCCTGCCCCTGACCCGCAAAATCCTGCGCATTCAGGACGGTGAAATCATCACGCTCTGGGCCGACCATGTCGAACTGCGCTCGGTGTTGGACGGGCAATTAATCGAACGTGAGCCAGAAATTGTGACCGAAACGATGGAAGCCGTCCAGAAAGGCGGTTACGCCCACTTCATGCTCAAAGAGATTCACGAACAGCCGCAGGTTGCGCGTGAGGTGCTGCACATGCTGGAGGGCAGTGCGGAAGTGGAGCAGGTACTGAATGCCATCCGCAACGCCCGTCAGGTGTATTTGATCGGCTGCGGCACCAGTTATCACGCCTGTCTGGCGGGGTCCGTCTACTTTGCTCAACTGGCCGGTCGGGCAGTGATCCCGGTGCTGGCGCCTCAGTTCATCCCGCAATACTTGCCAGCCGTCAACCGGCAGGATGTGGGTATTTTTGTCAGTCAGTCGGGGGAAACGAAAGATGTACTGAATGCCCTGCAGGCCGCTGAAGCGCGCGGCATGACCAGCCTTGGTCTGGCCAATGTGATCGGCTCAACCCTCACCAAAGCCACCGCCTGCTGGCTGCCGCTCTGCTGCGGGTACGAGATCAGCGTGCCGGCCACCAAAACATTCACCAATCAGGTCGTTACTTTTCTCTATCTGGCTTACCGGCTGGCGGGCAGGGATACCAGCCCGTTGGAGCAAATTCCCGCACTGATGGAACAAACACTGGCCGCCAGCGAACCTCAAGTTCAGGCGATTACCCCGGCAGTTAATCAATGGAACGATCTGTACTGTCTGGGGTACGGCGCTACCTACCCCATGGCACTCGAAGGCGCGCTCAAACTCAAAGAAATCACCTATGCCCATTGTGAAGGGATGTTATCCACCGAGTTCAAACACGGGCCGCTTTCCGCGGTGACGGATAACTATCCGGTACTGTTTGTAGCCGGGCCGGAAGATGTACCCCTGATCGTCAGCGGTATTAACGAAGTCACCTGCCGCGGCGGGCGGGCTATCGCCATCGGACAGGAAGACCCCCGTCTGCGCGCCAATGCCAGTGATGTGATCACCCTGCCGGCGGCCGCACCCGAAATTTCATCCTTGCTCAGTGTCTTGCCGTTGCAATTGCTCGCCTACCATATGTCGGTGGCTCGCGGTTACGACCCGGACTTTCCACGCAACCTCAGTAAAACCCTGACGGTAGACTAATCACCTACCATCTTTCAAGCGTTTTTGATGACATTCATCCGCTTGACATTGCCAGCGGATGTTTTACAATTACATTCAAGGAGTTGAATGTGATGACGAGTAACCCAATTGAACAATTTGAGGCCTCCGCTCAACTGTTCAAAGCCCTTGCTCATCCGGCGCGGCTGGCTATTCTGGATATCCTCCGTGATGGCGAGCAATGCGTCTGCCATATGGAAGCAGTGCTGGGGTTTCGACAGGCCTACCTTTCTCAACAACTGGCTGTGCTGCGCGAGGCAGGCATTCTGCAAGACCGCCGCGAAGGATGGAATATTTATTATCGGATTGTGCGAGAGGATGTGTTGAATATTTTGCACACCGTTCATTCGTCTCTGCCTGAACAAATCCCCTCTGCCAAAGCACATTCGTGCGACTGTCCCAAGTGCAAGCGCAAGGATGCACCCGCTGCAGAACCGCAAACCTTTTTCATGGCAAACCAAGCAGGGTGAGGAGCTATTTTTAGCCGAGGTATAACTTCTGCTGTTTTTTTGGATTGTTAATATTCAAAATCTTGCATAAGCGAAGGAAACTCTGACAATAGCATGGATTTGACCCTCAACACGCTTTCATCTCTTCTCTTTGCCGGTTGGAGCAGCCTGCTGGACTATCTGGCCGCGCATGTATTGCTCTGCCTTGTTCCCGCTTTCATCATTGCCGGTTACATGAGTTCGATGATTCCCAAAGAGACCATCACCCGCTACCTTGGGCCAAGAGCCTCCAAATGGATCAGCTACCCGGCTTCGGCTTTTGGTGGTTTTATTCTGGCGGTATGTTCCTGTACCATACTGCCCCTGTTTGCCGGTATCTGGAAGCGCGGCGCAGGTTTGGGACCGGCTATTACCTTTTTGTTTGTCGGCCCGGCAATCAACATTCTTGCCATCACCTACACTGGCGCAGCGATTGGTTTTGATATTGCCGTCGCCCGCCTTGTCCTCTCAATCGCCTTTGGGATTCTCATCGGTCTGGCAATGGCGTGGATTTTCCGCAAAGAGGAAGCCGCTCGCACCGTCCAAATGAGTGAAGCCGGCATGTTCGATCAGGCAGCTCAGGTCAAACCGGCGGTTTGGGTGGTCTTTTTACTGTTGGTGGCCGTGCTGATCATTGGAACGCTGCAAATTGACCTGTTGACCCGCGTGTACGCTGAGATTCGGCTGCCTTTTGATGTCCCCCCCTCGCTCCGCGAAAGCCTGCAAGCCGTCAACCTGACCTACCAGGGCTTGCTGCTGATCATCCTTTTGGTGTTCATCGGGCTGGCAGCCTGGAAAGGGTTTGAAAACATCTTCTCCGGCTTCAACCGCTGGACGTATATCGCGATCGGGTTGATTGCTGTTACCATTTTGACGGCTGCGCCAAAGGAAGAGGTTGGTTCCATTATCATTGGCATCAACGGCCGTTTTATTGGCGAGATAATTGTCCTGACCGCCCTGGGTTGGGTAGCGGCACGTTCGTTTACCAAAGATGAATTAACCGGCTGGATCTGGGAAACGTGGAAGTTTGTCAAACAAATCTTCCCGCTCTTGATTGTAGGCGTTTTCCTTGCTGGCATCGCCAAGCAAATTATCCCGGCTGTTTGGGTACAGGCCGCTGCCGGACAGAACACCCTGCTGGCCAATCTGGTCGGGGTACTGTTTGGGGTATTTATGTACTTCCCCACATTGGTCGAGGTGCCGGTTGCCAAAATGTTTCTTGACCTTGGTATGGCGCGCGGTCCCTTGCTGGCCTACCTGTTGGCCGACCCGGAACTTTCTCTCCAATCCATTCTGGTGCTTAGCGGTGTGATGGGCAAGCAAAAAACCGCCATTTATGTTTCGCTGGTTGCCGTTATGAGCATGACTGCCGGGTATTTATTCGGCTTGTTGCTGGCTGCCGGTTAAGCCGTAAGGATCGAAAAGTGGTACACTAGATTTGACCAATTGGGTTATCTCGACCTGAGATTGCCCTCTCACCTTTGATCGTCTCGCTGCTTCACGCCGGAAAGCGAGGGGACATGCTCAAAATTTCCCGCTGGATGAAAAAAGAAGTCGTATCCATACCCCTAAACTCGACCATTCGGCAGGCAATTCAGTTATTCATTGATCATCGTGTCGGCACCCTGCCGGTAGTGGATGAGCAGAATCATCTGGTTGGAATATTACGCCTGCAGGATGTAATTGACATGGGTATGCCGGATTTCATTCATCTGGTGACCGATTTCGATTTCCTGCGTGAGTTTGGGGCTGTGGAAAACCACCGCCCTGACCCGCAAATTTTTGAAAAAAACATCCAGGATCTGGTAAGCGAAGCTGTTTCGGTGCACGAAGAATCCGGTTTATTTCGCACAGCGGCTCTTTTGCATAAACACGCCTTACGCGACCTGCCGGTGGTGGATCACGAAGGCCGGCTGGTCGGGATTGCGTCTCATGTGGATATTGGTGTTGCCCTGCTCAGCCACTGGATTTCATAAGGTTATTTCCGATGATGACATTACTGCCCACCATCGTATCTGCATTGGTATTTCTGGTATGTCTGGTGCTGATATTCAGCGAACGGATTCACCGTACGATTATCGCCATGATCGGTGCGGTTGCCATGGTGACGGGCGGCCTGCTGTTTGGTTTTTATACCGAGCAGCAAGCCGTTAATGCGATTGACTTCAACACTTTGGGGCTGCTTTTTGGCATGATGCTGCTGGTTGCCATGCTGGAGCCGACCGGTTTTTTTGAGTTTCTGGCGGTGTGGGTAGGTAAACTTTCCAAGGGTAAGGCCAGTTCTCTGCTATTCCTGCTGGCGCTGGTGACTTCTCTCGTGTCCATGTTTCTGGATAATGTGACAACGGTGGTGCTGATTGCGCCGGTTACGATTTTGATCTGTGAAATTTTAGGGTTTTCTCCTCAGCCCTTTTTGATTGCAGAGGCCATTCTCTCGAACATTGGCGGCATTTCGACACTGGTAGGCGATCCGCCCAATGTGCTGATCGCCTCAGCGGCCAATTTTTCTTTCACCGATTTTATTGTTCACAGTTTTCCTTTGGTCGTGGTGGTTTGGATCGTGTGTTATGGTTTATTGCGCTGGTTATTCCGTGCAGATTTGCGCGACCCATCCCCCAACGCCGAAGCAATTCAATCGCTCAATCCCCAGGATGCTTACACCGATCAAACTGGCGCGCGCAAAGTGATCGTGGTCATCGGCGTGGCGATCATCCTGTTCTTCCTTGAGGAATGGTTGAAAATACGCCCCGCCTACGTCGCGCTTGGCGCGGCCTCTGTTGCGCTTGTCTGGCTGCAACCCAATATCAGCGAATTGTTGAAACGCATCCAATGGGAAATTTTACTCTTCTTCGCCGGCTTATTTGTGATGATTGGCGGTATTCAGCAGGCTGGAGTACTGGACTTCTTCATTGACCTGACCAGCCGCCTGGTAACCCTTTCGCCGGCACTGGCAGGCTTGCTCCTGTTGTGGCTGGTGGCCCTCTTATCCTCAATCGTGGATAACATTCCCATCACCATTACCCTTATTCCTATCATCCAGCACATTTCCGTACCGGGAATGAACACCTCGTTTTTGTGGTGGGCATTGGTTTTCGGCGCCGGACTGGGCGGCAACGGCACCATCATCGGCTCGACGGCCAATGTGGTGGTAGTCGGTCTTTCGGAGAAAACCCGTCTGCCCATCTCCAGTAAATTGTGGAACAAACGCGGCCTGCCGGTTATGTTACTTTCCTGCGTAGTTGTTTCAATCCTGTACTTACTGGCTTTGCCGACATTTTCTTGATGGATGAAAGAGAGCATCCTCATTTCCATGACAGAAAAGAGGGTTCTCTCTAACCGGTGATTTTGCTTATGGCTATCTCTCGATCCGGTACGAAGAAAATCTCCTTCCCGCGATTGCTTTCACGGATAAATGCCTGCAAACTTTTGCTACTGTATTTCTCGAATTGACCGATCACCGCCATTTTGACTCTATAATTGGAAAACTTCAATAAAATTTCACCCGCCACACCGCTCCGCAGGTCAAAAAAATCCGGTGTTAAGTTTTCTTCTTTCAAAATGACACCACTTGCCTCGTAATAACCCGCTTCCGCAATCAGGTCGAGAGCGTCCTGCGGGGTGGTAATAACAAAATCGGCGGAGATAACTTCCGCAATGCATTGATTATTTTTTTCGATGATTTTCAATTCCATTTTTTCCTCATCTAAACGAACAAAGATTGTATAGTTATCCGTTGATCCACCCATTAACATCCGGTTAAGAAATCCACCCCGTCAGCCAATAGGTCGTTTCGGTTCAACCTGCGGGTATTTCCCTTTTGTAGCCAATCCGCATACCCAGCGTAATCACCAGCGCCGGGAAGAAGCCGATCAAAACGGCCAATGGGATCGGCATTGGCGAGAGGAAGATGAACTGATAAACCAAAGGTACTATCGTATCAATAAACCAGAAAAGAAGAAAAACCTGCCACAGCGCAATTTTTCGGTTCATCCACCATCGGGAAACAACGATGATGAAAATTACATTGAACACAAGGGCAACCACAAACATGATCTGGGTTTTCCAATCGGCGGCCGCCGATTCCATGTCAATATTCACTCTGGCAAGAATCGCACTGAGAATGCTGCCGACAGCATACCCCATATAGGCAAAACAAGCCAGCATCACCGCCTTCAGGATATCGGCCGGTAAAGCACTTACCTTACGGGGCTGGCCGGCCTGGAAGCGCCTTCTCTCCCACCCTACCAGCACAATTGAGAAAGTCAACGTCTGCAATAAAATTTCCGGCAAACCGAGCAGGTGATACCAGAGAGGCAATTTAGAATAAATTACACCTTCCAGCGAAGAGGGGGCTGCTGCAGGCGTACCCAGAATTCCAAAAATGACAAAAATGCCCCACAAAACCAGCCATCCTCGCTTGCTTTCAAAAATCGTTTTGCGAAGTGGCCATAACCCAAGCGCAAATAATAATCCTCTGACCGGTTGAAGCAGCGGCCCGAGAAATACAGAAGTTGATTCAATCGGGCGCATAAAATCTCGAATGATTTCCTGCTGAAAGATGTTGCCATAGTCGAACACGTTTGACATGATCATGCCAAACAAAAAATAGGTAACCGTATGGACGACAATGACCTTCCCCGCAAAAACGAAAAAATCTTTGAGATGTTCCTCTCCCATTCCTTGTTTCATTTCTTCCCTCCCCAGGACAAAGAAACAATCTAAAGGCGAGAGGCCGTCTTTAGATATTTACAAACCGGCAGATTCAACCTCACTTTTAGCGGGCATTTTGAGGAGCAATTCATTCTGCTCGACCCGCACCCACCGCTGGATGATACTGATTGGTTATGGTTGATAATTTTTATAAATATATCACATTTGATGACAAACGAAACTTTATAAAAACCGATATGTTCCCAAATTATGTGGAAGTTACAATCGCGAAGGATGTCCCCGATTCAGTTCTGTTTTTATGTTAGAATCACAGCGTGCCGGGGACGCCGACCCCGGCACGCTTTTTAAGGAGGAGAAGAAGAGAAGTCGCCCTTTTCGATTACAATAATACAGGAAACTTTGTTCCACTGCTTGACGCAATTCCTACGCTTGACCTACGCTAGCCTTACAAGTACTTAACGAAACTGGTCTGAATAGGAGACAATCCCATGAGTCATCCACTTGCCGTCAAAACCGAAAATCTGGGACGTATTTACAAAATCCGCAACAACCGCAAAGAAAAACAGCGCGAACTGGTTGCCCTCGAAAATGTCAACCTCGAAATTCGCGAAGGCGAACTGTTTGGTTTGCTCGGCCCGAACGGAGCCGGTAAAACAACCCTCATCAAAATTCTGACTACCCTGCTGGCCCCCACCAGCGGAAAAGCCTGGGTGGCCGGCTTGGATGTAACCCGACAGCCGGCCGAGGTACGCAAACGCATCAACATGGTCTCCGGCGGAGAAACTTCCGGTTACGGCCTGCTGACCGTGCGCGAAAACCTGTGGATGTTCGCCCAGTTTTACGGCATCCCCAGCGCCGAAGCCAACCGGCGTATCAAAAAACTGGCTGAAATTGTCGGTATCGCCGACCGGCTCAACACCAAATCCTCTGACCTCTCCACCGGCCTGCGCCAGAAGATGAACATCATCCGCGGTTTTCTTACCGATCCGGAGGTTCTCTTTTTAGATGAGCCAACCCTGGGACTGGATGTAGGCGCATCGCGGGATGTGCGCTCATTCATCCGCCGCTGGATGGACGAAAACCCGCACCGCACGCTACTGTTGACCACACACTATATGGTCGAAGCCGATGAATTGTGCGACCGGGTTGCCATCATCAATCAAGGGCGGGTACTGGCCTGTGATACCCCCGCCCACCTCAAGCAAAACCTGCGTCACGAAGTCTTCTTTCAGGTCTGGGTGGTTGCCCCCCACCTGCTGGAGGATTTCGCCTTCCTTCAAATCAACGGTGTCAAGCATTTTCATCAATCACCGGAAGAAGATTCGCTGCGGCTGGATATTACCCTGGAAGAGGAAGCGGTACTTTCAGAGGTGATCAACGAGCTGACCGCCCAGTCCGCCCGTATTTTACGGCTTGAAAAACGCGAACCCACCCTCGAGGATGTTTTTGTTCAACTGGTCGGGCAGCGCATGGAGGAGGTGGAGAATGTCGCAGTTCCCGCCGATTGAAATAAAACGCAGCGGCTGGCAATTATTCCTGATGACCGTCATCGGGCGTTCTTATCCGCGGGTGGTGGGGATGCAGCGCGAACGCTCGTGGCTGTTCTTCGATGTGTTCCTGCCGTTACTGAGTGTGGCGGCTTATGTGTTTGTCTATCGCGCTATCGGCGCGCCGGAGGACTACGTCGGTTTTGTTGTGGTCGGCGGTGCGATGACCGCCTTTTGGATGAATGTACTCTGGAGCATGTCCAGCCAGTTGTATTGGGAGAAGGAACAGGGTAATCTGGCATTGTATATCATCTCCCCCGCGCCGATGATGGCCATCCTGCTCGGCATGGCAGTCGGCGGTCTGTTTGCCACCCTGCTGCGTGCCATCGCCATCATTGCCGTTGGCAGTTTGATCTTCAATGTTACCTACGCAGTATCGTCCTTCTGGCAGTTGATTGCCGTGTTTTCACTCAGTATGGTTGCCCTCTACGGTTTGGGCATGATGAGTGCTTCCGTTTTTTTACTGCTCAGCCGCGAAGCCTGGCACCTCGCTAATCTGGCCATGGAACCGGTCTATCTGGTTTCCGGCATGTACTTCCCGGTTAAGAATCTGGGTTTCTGGGCGGCAGCAGCCGCATCGGTTATCCCGCTCACGCTTGGGCTGGATGCCATGCGCCAGCTGGTGTTTGCCAGCGGCCCAACCCTAGGCTTTTTGAGTGTGGAGACTGAAATCCTCATCCTGATCATACTTTCGGTGGTCTTTGTGACGAGTGCCCGTTACCTGCTGGCGTATGTAGAGCGGCTGGCCGTGCGGGAGGGCCGCCTGACCGAAAACCGCCGATGAAAGGTGCTGCCATGCAAAAATCCGTCAATCTGCGTTCATTTCTGACCGCCTCATGGCTGGGCTGGCAAATCGAATCCAACTGGACTGACCCGTTTCTGTTTGCCACCTACTCCATCATCAAACCAGTGGCCGGGGCAGCCATTCTGGTGCTGATGTATTCTATCGTTACTCAGGGCAATTTCGGCTCCCCTGTATTTGCATACCTCTACCTTGGCAACGCCTTTTACCAGTATGTACCGGCTGTGCTGACCGGCGTTTCGTGGACTATCATCGATGACCGCGAGCACTACCGCACGCTCAAATACATCTACACCGCGCCGGTGAACATTCCCTTCTACCTGTTCGGGCGGGCAGTTGCCAAGTTTATTGTGGGCACTTTCGGTGTGGTCATCACCATTGCTGCCGGAGTCCTGTTCCTGAATGTCCCGCTGGACTGGTCACGGGTGAACTGGCCACTCTTCCTGATAGCCCTTGTTTCAGGCATCGTCATGCTGGCAGTCAGTGGTCTGATTCTGGCCGGCATCACTTTGAGAACCGCGCGTCACTCGTATTACATCGGGGACGTGGTAGCCGGTGGACTGTTCCTTTTTACCGGTGCCATTTTTCCGCTGGAAGTGCTGCCAGCCTGGCTGAGACCGGTGGGATATTTCCTGCCCATAACCTACTGGCTGGAATTGATTCGCCGCTCGCTGGTGGGAACGGTGGCCGAGGCCTTTCCAACCTTCACAGCCTTAAGCAACGGTCACCTGCTGCTCATCTTGATCGGCTCATCCCTTATATTTGGCATTGCCAGCATATTCATCTTCCGCTTTTGTGATCATCAAGCCCGTGAAAGAGGGTTGATTGACCAGACCACCAACTACTGAGAAACAATCTCGTGTCCCTGAGATCATGGTTTAAGTTCATTTACCTCGGGGTGGTGTGGGGTGCCACATTTCTCTGGATCAAAATTGGTCTGGAAGAATTGAGCCCCCTCACTTTCACCGCCTTGCGGCTCAGTGTGGCTCTGACGGGATTGATTATTTTGCTGGTTTTCACCCGCCCGCGCTTACCGAGCCTTTCCAATGGCTGGGATTTTCTGGTTTTGGGAATTTTTAACATTGCCCTGCCCTTCCTGTTGATTACGTGGAGCGAACAGCATGTGACCTCCGGTATGGCTGCCATTCTTAATTCAACCGCCCCGCTTTTCACCATGCTGCTGGCACAAATTTTTGTACAGGATGACCGCATCAGCCTGCCCAAAGCGCTGGGGCTACTGGCCGGTTTTGCCGGTGTGGTGGTGCTGGTTTGGGATGAATTGGGCGGTGCGATGACCGACCAGCGCTGGGGGCAGATCGGCGTACTGGCTGCTTCCTTGTCCTATTCTATCGCCATCATTTTCGCCCGCCGGCGCACCTTTCAACTGGCGCCGGTGGTGCAGGCTTTGGGGCAGAACTTTTTCGCCAACCTGACGGTGTGGGGACTGGCTTTTGGCCTGGAAGGCAGCCCGAACCTGCCGCGTCTGCCAATGACCTGGCTGGCAATCCTCTGGCTTGGCATTATGGCAACCTGCATCGGCACTGTGCTATACTATGGTTTATTGAAAGAGGTGGGGCCAACCCGAACCACACTGGTGACTTATCTCTTTCCATTGGTCGGGGTAATTTTAGGGGTGGTCTTTTTACAGGAAAGTTTGGACTGGCGTATTCTGCTCGGCGGCGGTTTGATCATCAGCGGCGTGGCAGTCGTCAATTCACGAATCAACTTCAAAAAGACCCCTACGGAGGTGATTCAAAATGAGTGATACTCCGCCAACGTCCTTTCGGGCTGGTTACATTGCATTGATCGGGCGTCCAAATGTCGGTAAATCCACCCTTATGAACGCATTGATGGGGCAAAAAATCGCGGCAGTTTCACCCCGCCCGCAAACCACCCGCCAGCGCCAACTGGGTATCTTAACCCTGCCGCAAGCCCAACTGGTCTTTATGGACACTCCCGGCATGCACAAACCGGTGCATAAACTGGGCGAGTACATGAATCAGGTCGCCGAAGATGCGTTGAAAGATGCGGATGTCATTTTGTGGCTGGTAGATGCTTCGGTTTCACCGACTCCCGAAGATCTCCGTATTGCCGAGCGCTTGAAGACCATGAACGATTTGCCGCCCGTTTTGCTTGGTCTGAACAAGATTGACCTGCTCAACAAAGATTTGCTCAGCGAACGCACGCAACAATATCAATCACTTTACCCTTTTGAGCAGGTGATTCCGTTTTCCGCCACGCGCGGTGACGGACGTGATGAACTCATGCAAGCCCTGATTGACCGCCTACCGCCGGGTGAGGCGTTGTTCGATCCCGACCAGATCACGGATTTATACGAAAGAGAGATCGCCGCTGACCTGATCCGTGAAGCAGCCCTGCTTCACCTGCGCGATGAAGTTCCCCATGCCATCGCCGTACGCATTGATGAATTCACCGAGCGTGGCGAAGAGGGAGCCTATATTCATGCGACCCTGTTCGTAGAGCGCGAATCCCATAAAGGCATTGTGATCGGCAAAGGCGGCGAAATGCTCAAGAAAATTGGCAGCAGCGCCCGTCAGGAAATTGAAGCGATGAGCGGCAGGCGGGTTTTCCTCGAATTGAAAGTCAAGGTCAACCCAAACTGGCGCAACAAACCGGATGCCCTGCGCTGGCTGGGTTATTACCGCAAGAAAGACTGAAATGGGCTGGTTTGCCGCCGCACTGATTTTTGCAATACTGGACTGGCTGGCGGTGTATTTTCAAAAACTCCGCTGGCGCTGGTTGACCAAAACCGGTGCCATGCTCTGTCTGATCGCTGCCTACACCTATTCGGGCGGCTGGCTCGTTTCACTCTTATTTGGGGTGGGTTTGCTCTTTTCACTGGCGGGAGATGTTTTCCTGCTCCTTCCGCCGCGCTTCTTCATGGCAGGACTGTCATCTTTTCTATTTACCCACCTTGCCTATATCCTTGCCTTGAGTCACCCCCCATCACCGTG
>DLXG01000007.1 GCA_003448875.1 Anaerolineaceae bacterium | reverse complement strand
GCAATTGCAATGGTGGCAGCCGGTATGGGGCGCTATGCGCTGGCCATCGGCATGGATACGGCCCAGGGGCGGCCCGGCGATGCGCTGGAATATACCGCCGCGGCCGGCGGCGCGGCCTACATCCTCGGCCCGGCCGAGGAATCGCTGGCGGTGGTGGAAGGCACGTATTCTTATGTAACCGACACGCCCGACTTCTGGCGGCGGGCGCACGAGCGCTACCCGCAGCATGGGCAGCGCTTCACCGGTGACCCGGCTTACTTCAAGCACATCACCGAGGCCGGTAAGCAGTTAATGAAAGATTTGGGTGTGACCGCCGGGGATATTCAATACGCCGTCTTTCACCAGCCCAACACCAAATTCCCCCAGCGGGTAGCCAAGATGCTCGGTTTTACCCCCGAGCAGATTCAACCCGGCCTGCTTTCGCCGGTGATCGGCAATACCTACGCCGGTGCGGCCATGATCGGGCTCTCGGCCGTGCTGGACTGCGCCAAACCCGGCGACCGCATTCTGGTGGTTTCGTTTGGCTCGGGGGCCGGTTCGGATGCCTTCCTGTTCCGCGCTACCGAAGCGCTGGCCGAGCGCCAGCGTCTGGCGCTGACCACTCAGGACTACATTGCCCGCCGTACCGAAATTGACTACGGCATGTATGTGCGCCTGCGCGGCAAACTGGCAGATTGAGGAGGCTGACCATGCGTGATGTTGTGATTGCCGGCATCGGTCAGACCCGCGTGGGTGAGTTGTGGGATATTTCACTGCGCTCGCTTGCCTATCAGGCGATGAAGGCGGCCCGAAAGGACGCTAACGGTCTGACCCCCGATGCCCTGTATGTGGGTAACTATCTGGCGATTGTCACCTCGCACCAGTCCAACCTTGGCACCCTGCTGGCCGATAACGCCGGCCTGACCGGTGTTGAGGCTTTTACCTGTGAAGCCGGGCAGGCTTCCGGCGGGGCGGCTTTTCAGATGGGCTATATTGCGGTGGCTTCCGGCTATGTGGATGCAGCGCTGGTGGTTGGGGTAGAAAAATACACCGATGCTATCGGCAGCGAGCAGGAAGCCGCGCTGGCCATTTCGATGGATGCCGATTACGAAGCCATGGTGGGGCTGACACTGGCGGCACAGGCCGGTTTGTTAATGCAGCGCTACATTTATCAGTACGGTGCGCCGCGCTCGGCCTTTGGGGCGTTTCCGGTGCTGGCCCACGCCAACGCGGTCAATAACCCGTTTGCCATGTACCGGCGTGCCATTGATCAGGATACCTACGAGAAAGCCCCGCCGGTAGCCGACCCGCTCAATTTGTACGATCAGGCCTCTTATGCTGATGGGGCTGCCGCCGTGCTGCTGACCACCCCCGAAAAAGCGCGTCAGGCCGGAATCGGTCACCCGCTGGTGCGGGTGCGCGGCGCGGGCGGGGTGATTGACACCCTTGCCCTGCACGACCGCCCCGACCCACTGGCCTTTGATGCCGCCCGCTATGCCGTACAGCGCGCCTGTGAGATGGGCGGCATTCTGCCCGGTGAGGTGGACCTGTTTGAGGTGGACGATGCCTTTTCGATTTACGCCGTGCTGGGGCTGGAAGCGGCCGGTTTCGCCGAACGCGGCGAGGGCTGGCGGCTGGGCCAGAATGGCGATTTGCGTCTGAACGGCCGTCTGCCGGTGCTGACCATGGGCGGCAGTAAGGGCCGCGGCAATCCGCTGGGTGCGGCCGGAGTATATCAAATTGTGGAGGCGGTTCAGCAATTACGCGGCGAAGCGGGCGCCAATCAGGTGGCCGATGCGCGCATGGCATTGACGCTCAATCTGGGCGGGCCGGCTTCATCCGCTTTTGCCCATGTGCTTGAACGAGTATGAGAAAGGCAGATTGGCCTCATTTGAGAGAAACGAATTGCATTCGAACATGAACCAAGATGAATTTATTCTGTGATTAACCCGGAAGGAGAGAAAAAATGGAAATCCCACGACACTGGCGATTGAAAAAACAGCGTTACGCCCTGCAGGGCGAGGTCTGCCCGCATTGCGAGGGCAAGATCTTCCCGCCGCGGGATGTCTGCCCGCACTGCGGCAACGAGGCCCGCACCACCTTCACCTTCAGCGGGCGCGGCAAGGTATATTCTTTCACGCATGTGACCGAGGCCCCGGCTGGCTTTGAAGAAACCGCCCCTTACACCGTGGCGCTGGTGCAGTTGGAGGAAGGGCCGGTGGTCACTGCCCAGTTGACCGATGTGGATGCCGACGAGGTTGAAATTGGTATGCCGGTGGAGATGGTCACCCGCAAAATTCGCTCGGACGGCGATGAACGCGGCATCATCATCTACGGCTATAAGTTCCGCCCGGTCATGCAGCATTAAAAAACCATGGATAATTTGAAAACGCCCTCCCGAAAGGGGGAGGGCGTTTTTGATTTTCCGATGTGCTGCCTTCCTGCCCTTGTCAGGGCCAGGCTGTCATGGTGCAGGAGGCAATGATTCCGGTAAACCAAAAAACACAATTTCGATAATCTATTGCTGATACCTGTAAGGAAGATAATCCTAAAGTGATAAATTGAACACACGGCCCTGATTTTGATCGGCTACTGCGGTGATGGAATTGATTAGATGCTCCATCCTTCAAAACCCGGCACACCATGGCCTTAGCGGATGATTTTTTCATAACACAGATAGGTTTGGTGACCGATGGGCTTGGAGCGGTATTGAACCGCGCCTCGATACTGGTAGCCATGCCGTTCATAGAACTGCTTTGCCGCCGCGTTACCCTTAAAGGTATCCAGGCGAATACATCCGTAGCCGTTTTCTACGGCCAGCCGTTCGCAGGCCTGTAAAAGAGCCGAACCATAACCGCGCCCTTGCCAAAGCGGCTCAATCGCCAGCGCGTGGATGACGAGCACAGGGGATTCTGACACTTCCCATTCTATCCCGCTCCATTCGGGTGCCTGCCACTCGTCCAGCACCACGCAGCCGATAAGGTTCCCATCATCTACGTAAACGAACAGGTTGCCGTCCGAAATGGCTTGGCAGAGGAAGGCACGGTTGGGATAGGTTGCATCCCATTGGAAGATGCCCTGCCCCATCAGGGAATTAATCACCCGCTCAATCAGATTACTGAGCGGGTCAAGGTGGTCAAGGCGTGCCTGAATCAATGGCATGACTGAGCTTTGGTTTCCTCTGCCGGCGGAAAGACCTCGATTAGTTCAAAATGGATGGCGATCATTTCAAATTCATCACTTAAATCATCATCCGGCCAGCAGAGCCGGTGTGCCTCTTGAAAATGCTCCGCGCTTCGGCAGGCTTCCCCTCTCCACAGTTTTTCGGGAATAGCACCAAATTTCACCGGATAGACTTCGGTGACGCGGATGCGGCAACGCAGCCGCTGCTTAAGGTCGTACACATCAACCATATCGCCCACTTCCAGCCCGCCGTCATCAAATTCGCCGTAGGGCTCGTTGTAATCATCCGCTTTGCTGACCGTGGCCGTCTTTTTGCCCTCGATGATTTCTACAACCAGATGGTCGTCGTTTTCATCTGCTCCCCAAAACTGGATTCTTTTTAGCCGGTTCATCATTATCCTTGTCTGGTGTTCAGTTTTTTGTATTGCCTGACTTGATGATACCTGCTCAGGCAAATAAAAGCCAGCCAGAAACCAAGCCGAACAGCAGGCTGAATACAATCATTTCAAATTGCAGTTTCCAGAACGCGCTTTTCTTCAGGTAGCGGTCTTTCATGTAAATCAATCCCTCGATGTTGTGCGGGAAGGGAATGGCGCTGGCAAAGTCGGTATACATAAACATCAGTGCGGCCAGAAAGGCGAAACGGACAGGATAGGATAACTCTCCCAGAAATCCGATGATGGGGTAAAGCACGATTGAAAGTAAAAATCCGCGCACAAGCTGTAACGGCAGGGCTGTTTTGGCCACGCGGGCATTTTCCGCTGGGTCGGCCATGTCTTTCAAGAAATCAAGCAGGCGGTTTTCACCGCGGTAAAGGTCGTGGCTGATGCGGTAGGCCAGCAGTCCAGCCGCAAGGTAGGCACCGCTGAAAATTACCATAAAAAACAAACTAAACTTGATATATTCCATTTTGACTTGATCCTGAAAATTATTGAATTCGATTTTGCGGTATGGTGCTATGCTGTGGCTCAATCCAGTCAGGCGGGGGAGCGAAACAGGCGTGCTCTGTTTATTGCCGCTCCCCGAATTGTACCGACCAACACCATCCTCTTAAACTAAGACGGTTTGTTACCTTCCTAGCCAAGATTGATGAGGTATGTGGCAAGGTTGACCACAAAGAAACCGACATGCGCCGCCGCATGGGCGACCATGGCCACTTCCAGACCGCGCCGCCAGAACAGCCAGCCAAAGAGGATGCCGCCCAGCGCGTTCAGCAGGATGGTGCGGATGACGAGCAGAGGAGTCAACGCAACCATGTTCGCCAGGGCCGGCAGGTGTCCGATTCCAAACAGCACGGCTGCAAGGATGATTGCGCTCCAGAACATCGCAGGACTTACCTCTCCCTGTTTGCGGAGGATCACCCGCCATCCCAACCAGACCAGCAGACTCATCACGCCCCAGCGCAGCAGTAATTCTTCGACAATCCCGCCATACAGTAAGCCGAGCAGCAGTTGACTGAAAATGCCGGGCAGCGTGGCAGTTTCAAGGGTCAGTTCTGCCCCGCCAAACGGATTCAGGATTGCATCCAGCCCCAGCACCACAAAGGCAAACAAGAAGCCCAGCCCAAACGCCAGTGGCAGATGGGGGCGAAGTTGCTGCCAGAGCGGTATTCCATGGCTGACTTTTTCGGCTACCAGTGAACGCAAGCCAACCCGCTGAGCCAGCAGGTTACCGATGACAATCGCAATCACCAGCAGAATCAGGGGATTGACCAGTGCCAGCACGGTCACCAGTTGCGGCGGTAAATCCATCAATTCGGGCGGCAGGGACTCGACCTGCCGCACGGCAGTCGGAATAAGGGAGAGAATACCGGCAGTTCCCAACCCCAGCAGAGCCAGAAAGGTTTTACCAAAATGAACCTGAGCCGGTTTTGGAGTGAGGGTTTGTCCTGTCATTTCAATCTCCGTGTTGAACTTTAACCAAATTTTTTTTTGAAAATTGCACATGATCTTCGTCTTTTACAGTTTACGGGAAAAGAAATTTTGACGGACTACACAATCATGTAGTTTGACCCCGAAATTATGTGGTTCGAATGACAGGCGGATTTTGTTGCTGGGCGTTTAATGGGTGAAGTAGAGAAAAATTGTAAGGTTTGATAGGTTTTGATAGGATTTTGGCTTATCCTTGATAGCAATTGACAGGATTCAGCCCCTAAACTGTACACTGGTACGATTTACAAGCAAGAAGGAGAGATAAAAAATGGAGATTCCGCGACACTGGCGATTGAAAAAACAGCGCTATTCCCTGCAAGGTGAGATCTGCCCGCACTGCGAGAACAAAATCTTCCCGCCACGGGAGATATGCCCGCATTGCGGCAGCAATGCCCGCACCACCTTCACCGCAGGCAAAGGCGAGAAAGTATACGCCTTCACACCTGTGGCCGAAACTGCCAGCCGGGTTTAAGAAAACCGACTTCCGGCAACACTGGGACGCCGGCGCGGTCAAGTGTGATTGACCAACAGTCATATTTGGAGAAGTGAAAGATATCCTGCCGCTGGCAATGGTCTGCCGCATGATCCGTCTTAACGGTGATGAAGAGAACATTATCATGTAGAGGTACAGGTTCTGCCCGCTGGTAAAAGACTGAATGAATTGATCATCCCGCCTCGCACAGCCCTCCCCAAGGAGGGTTTTCTTTTTAAGTTTCCAGCGGCAACCTGCGGCCCTTAAATCTTCACAATGCCCTTTCGAATTGCGTAAATCGTTGCCTGTGTTCGATCATACAGGTGCAATTTGGAGAGAATGTTATTGATGTGATTCTTGACCGTTTTTTCGCTGATCAAAAGGCTTGAAGCAATCTCTTTATTGCTCATCCCCTCCGCAATCCGCTGGAGCACCTCAGTTTCCCGCGGCGTCAAAGTGTCCATCACCCCAGCCGGTGCCTTTTCCATTCCGGCAAACTGGCGCATGACCTTCAGCGCAATGGTCGGCCCAAGCAGTGATTCCCCGTTTGCCACAGCGCGAATGGCACGCAGCATCGTTTCAGGGTTGGCGTCTTTGAGGATGTAACCGCGCCCCCCTGCCTGAATACCGCGGAATACATACTCATCATTCTCGTACATGGTAACAAAGACGATGCCCACATGCGGCATTTCAGTGTGGATCAGCCGGGTGGCCTCAATCCCATCCATGTCGGGCATCTGGATATCCATGAGGATCACATCGGGCATCCGTTCCCGGGCAAACCGCAGGGCTTCGCGTCCGTTGGATGCTTCCCCCACGACTTCCATATCCTCTTCCGCTTCGAGCATTTTGCGGATTCCGCGGCGAAAGAGGGTGTGGTCATCCACAATCAGGATGCTGATTGTATCCATTGATTGAGATCCTCCTGAGGGGTGGTTTCTGCCGGAATCTGAACGCTGATTCGCGTTCCACAGCCCGGGGCACTCTGAATCAGCAGGCAACCGCCCAACTGCTCAACCCGTTTTTGCATACTCCACAATCCCAAATGATTTCCAGAGATGGGCGCGCGTGGATCAAAGCCCACCCCGTCATCTTTAATCTGCAGGGAAATGCCCCTGTCCGTTTGCTCTAACACAACCATAACCTGCTGAGCGTGGGCGTGCCGGGCAATGTTGGAGAGCGATTCCTGCAAAATACGGAACAGCGTGATCTCGGCGGCTGGCGAAAGTGCGGTCACCTGCTCAGGACAGATCAGGCGGATGGCAATGCCCTCTTCTTTCTGAAAGCGGGCAGTGTATTCGTGAAGGGCCGCCGCCAGTCCCAGCTCATCCAGCGCCGTCGGGCGCAGATCGTAAATCAGGCGGCGGATATCCTGCATATTGTTCTGCACCTGTTGAGCCAGCTCTTCCACCTCCGCCGTAGCCGGATGTTCCTCATATTTCAGTTGCTTGCCCATGGTTTGCAGCCGGATATTCAGGCTGGCCAGCGAAGGTGCCACGCCATCGTGCAGTTCTCGGGCAATCCGGCGGCGCTCTTCTTCCTGAATCTCAGTGGTTTGCAGCACCTGCTGGCGCAGAAGTTCGATATGTTCCTCATACAACCGCGCATTTTCAAGCGCCAGAGCGGTACTGTGTGCCAGCATCGAGAGCAGGTCGCGGTCATCCTGACTAAAAGGAATACCTGAGCGCCGGCTCTGGAGGATGAGGATACCAACGAGTTTCTCGCCGGAGAAGAGCGGCACGGCCAGTTCCGCCCCCAGCCGGGCGAGTTCTTGCGAGGCGGGGTCATCGTCGTTTGGAAATGGACAATGCAGACCTCGAGTAGAGACCAGCCGCTGAACCAGAGGCCCTGACCACAGCAGAGTGCTTTGCGGGCTTGAACATTCGGTTGAAGGTTGCAGATTCCCATTTTTGGGCAGCCAGAGGGTGGCATCTCTGGCTCCCAGTGTTTCGATGATGGTATCTCTCACCAGCCGAATCACCTCTGCCTGGCGGCGCAGGGTGGTCAGTTCACGGCTGAAATGCGTCAGGGTCTGATAGACCTCGTATTCATGGCGGAAGAAGGATTTATCCACCCATATCTGAATCCGCTGACGGAGCGGCTGGAAGAAGAACGCTACGATCAGAGCCGGGATGATCATCGCCAGCAGAGACTGCCGGCCGGTGAAGAGTTGAAAAAGGGAGGCGCTGAACAACGCCATCAGGACAAATGCCGCCGTAAGCACTGTTGTCAGCAGGGAGTAGATCAGCCCTTTGCGGATGACCACGCGGATATCGAGCAGCTGGTAACGCAGGATGCCGTATCCAATCGAAAGCGGATAGAGAGCGGGTATCAGTCCTTCCAGAGGAAACTGGGCTATGGGGACAACGTGAATCGCAGCCGGTGCCCACAAAAACAGGTGCCATGCGGTTAAGCCGGCAATCAGTCCGGCCAGCATAACCCACGCCTGAGACCGCAACAGACGATTACCTTTCCTTACGATGGTGAGGATCAAAGGGGTTCCTTTGACCACGTACGAACCCAATCCAAAAATGAGATAATACGGCCAGCCCATCAGGAACGCTAAACTATTCCACAGCGCAACATGATCCAGTACGTTTGCCAGCACCTGCAAAGCGGACATCAGGAAAATCGTCCCGCCCCCCAGCAGAATGAAAATTTTGATGAGCGGCCAGCGTCGTAAAAACTCCAAGCGGGTTCGGTCAGCCGGAAAGCTCCAGAAAAAGATCCAGCCTGCCACCGGTGCAGATACCGCGTAGGGGATCAACAGGTACGCCATCCACTTGTTCTGGCTGAGAAAACATTCCCAGATAATTCCTCCGCCGATTGACCAGATCAACAGATAAGCCAGCAAATAGCGGTTGATTGCGGCGGAGGGATTTTTCAGGTAGACAAAGATCCCAATCAGCAAAAATACCAGCGAGGAAACCATATAGCCGGGCAAGAAGCGGATGAGGATATCTTTGGTAAACAGCATCGTTTGGACAGGGATGACCAACAAGCGGCCGTCCCGTTCGACTGTATACGTCAGGGGAGTGCCAATCCCTGCCTCTTCGACCAGGCGGGGCATCTCTTTCACGGGGTGGCCGTTGACGGCCACAATGATATCCCACGGCCGAAGGCCGGCCTGCCAGCCGCTGAACTCCGGCGGTGTGAAACTGGAAAACACCCGCATGGGGCTATAAAAAAAACCCGGGAAGGGCTTGCCAACCTGACTGGCAATTGAAACCAATCCCAGACTCCAGATACAAACCATCACCAAAACCGATAGTGTAATCCCCCTGACCGGGTGCTTGGTGAAATCTTCATAAAAGCTCCCCCGTGAAGCCCTGAGGGGTGAAGATTTCATGGGACACCTCCAACGCGTTCCCTAAATATAGTATAGCACCCGGCTGAACAAATCGTATGGGTCAATTGTCCCACCCGCTCATAGGCCTTTCTTCCTGTGCCTGTTTCCATCAAAGGCTTCTACCCTGCCCAATTAGCCTGCTGTATTGTGTAGGCAGGACAAATCTCTTTTGTTGGATGCCGGCCAGTCCACCGGCAGGAAAAAGAAAGGAAGGGCAAGATGATCTGGGAAGGCTGGAATATTGGCGCGGTGACTGTTCGCCGCGTACGTGTAGACGAAAGCGGCGTGGTTTCAGTCCAGGTGAAAAGACACGGCGGAGACCCGCGCGGTGTGATCGGCATGATGCTGGCGGAGGATGGCGGGGCGGTTGAAGAACTGCAAGGCGGCATGGTCACGGGGCCGCTGGCTGGCAGCATTATGAATCTGCCTTATCTGCCGGAACCGGTGAGCATCGAAAAAGCATTGCAGGAATTGAACATCTCACCGGATATTGTCCTCTCACTGGGCGGGGAGAGTTTCATCGTTTACTGCATTCGCGAGCAGAAGGTACGAAACATGACTTCCAGCAGCCGGTGTGCCGCCGGAAGCGGTGAGTTCGTTCTTCAGCAATTCAGCCGCATGGGATTGAGCCTCGATGAGGGGCTAAAACTCGCCCGGAACGGTAAACACGTTCATCTGGCTTCGCGCTGCTCGGTACATATCAAGTCGGATGCCACTCACAAATTGAATAAGGGAGAGTGCACGCCAGCAGATATTGCCTATACCCTGTGCGTTGACCTCGCCGCTCGGATTCACACCCTCATCGAATCAACCCCGTGGAAAAAGAATCATATTCTGGTGAGCGGCGGTATGGCTCAAAATGAAATACTCGTCAACGAATTGCGCCGCCTGCTGCCCGAGAGCAAAATTGAAACACGACCAGAAAGCACTTTTCTTGAGGCGTTAGGGGCGGCCGTTGCCGCACGTGCCAATGGAAAGTTCACGAAACCCGCCGGCGAACTACTGGTAACCCGCCAGAGCCGGCAGTTTGAGGTGCTGACGCCGCTTTCTGAGGGAATCCCGCAGGTCACTCGCTTGGAGGCAGGAACACCGCCTGCCCCGTATGACGGGATGAAAGTCCTGCTGGGGATTGATGCCGGTTCCACCACCACCAAAGCCGCACTGGTCGAACTGGAAAGCGGCAGGCCGGTGGCTTCCTGCTATTTACGCACGCACGGCAACCCGGTTACGGCGGTTGGAAAGTGTCTGGATGAAATCAAACGGCAGGTGGGGCAATACGCCCTCGAAATCATCCAAACAGCCGTTACCGGCTCGGGACGCGAATTGGTTTCGGTAGCCATGGGCAACTGCCTGAGTTTCAACGAGATCCTTGCCCATGCGCGGGCTGCCAGTGAAGCACATCCCGATGTGGATACCATTTTCGAAATCGGCGGACAGGATGCCAAGTTCATCTCACTGCTGGAAGGCATTCCGGTGGATTACGCCATGAACGACGGCTGCTCGGCTGGTACGGGCAGTTTTTTGGAAGAAGCCGCGTCTTCCGATTTGAAATTCCCGGTAGAAAAAATTGGTTCGGCCGCCCTGCAAGCCGATGCGCCGCTGGCCTTTGGAGAACGCTGTGCTGCTTTCATCAACTCCGAAATTCGTACTGCCTTACAGAGCGGAGAAGACCAAAAGAACATCCTCGCCGGGCTGGTCTATTCTATTGTAAAAAATTACCTCTCCCGCGTGGTGGGCACGCGCCATATTGGCAGTACCGTGCTGCTGCAGGGCGGGGTTGCGCTCAATACGGCGGTTGCTCCGGCCATGGCGCTGCTGAGCGGGCGAAACGTCATCGTTCCCCGCCAGCCGGAACTGATGGGCTGTTTTGGAGCGGCCCTGATGGCTCGTGATCTCATTCGAGAGGGGAAAATACCAGTGCAGCACCTCTTGCTGGATCAGGTAGAACGCCAGCCGATGAATCTGCAAGGGGTTTTCCGCTGCGGCGCATGTGCAAATCACTGCGAAATCCAGCGGATTATGATAGGCCGGCAGACCTATCCATTCGGCGGGCTGTGTTCGCGCTGGGAG
>DLXG01000170.1 GCA_003448875.1 Anaerolineaceae bacterium | reverse complement strand
GCGTTCTGCCCCCCAACTGCTGCGTGATTTTCTCGGCCCGCTACCGCTGCCGCCGCGCCATCCGCTGGCTGCGCTGCATTTTGCGCCGTTGGCAATCCTGCCGGCCGTCTGGCTGGCGCGGCTGGCTTTTCGCACCGCTCCGGCACGGGCTTTGTTTGCCGGCATGGCCGCTCATGCCATCCTGCCGCTGGAATTCCCGGCCACGGCTGCATTTGGGCTGGTGCTGCATCTCCTTGCCCACACCAGCGGTTTTCCACTGGCTCAGGCAGGTTCGGCTTCACTGGCACACGCGCTAACCCAACACCTGCAGCGGCTGGGCGGAGAAATTCGTACCGGCTGGCCGGTCAACCATCTGGATGAACTGCCGCCCGCCCGCATCACCCTGCTCGACTTGACCCCGCGCGAGGTGCTGCGCATCGCCGGTGAGCGTCTGCCGGCTGATTACCGCCGATCATTAAGCCGCTACCGTTATGGGCCGGGCGTTTTCAAAGTAGATTGGGCACTCGATGCCCCTATCCCTTGGAAAGCCGAGCCCGCCCGCCGGGCCGTTACCGTCCATCTGGGCGGCACGCTGGAAGAAATCAGCGCAGCCGAGCGCGCCGCCTGGCAGGGCCAAAACCCGTCTGCCCCCTTTGTGATTCTGGTGCAGCCTACATTATTCGATTCCCGCCGCGCGCCGGATGGGAAACACATCGCCTGGGCTTATACCCATGTCCCCCACAACAGCCCCGAAAATCACCTGAACGCCATCGAGGATCTAATTGAACGCTTTGCGCCCGGTTTCCGCCAGCGCATTCTGGCGCAGCACACGTTTACCGCCGTTGAAATGCAGGCCTACAACCCCAATTATGTCGGCGGCGACATCAACAGCGGCGCCCAAACGCTCAATCAACTCTTCACCCGCCCGGTTTTGAGTCTGACCCCCTACCGCACCCCGCTTAAGGGCGTCTATCTGTGCAGTGCATCTACCCCGCCCGGCGGCGGTGTGCACGGCATGGCCGGTTACCATGCCGCGCGGGCGGCGATTCGTGATCTCGCCGCCCGCCGTTTGGGATAAATTAATCCCACCAGAATTTACGGCTTTTTACCCCCGCCGCCACCTGCATCGCCCGGGCCACCCGGTTGACCGTAACTGCTGCCCGGTGTCGGTGTATTGTCCGTCCATGGGTTGCCGCTGCCAGCCCCGCCCGGTCCGTAACCGCTGCCGGGGGTAGGTGTCTCATCCGTCCACGGGTTGCCGCTGCCAGCCCCGCCCGGCCCGTAACCGCTGCCGGGGGTGGGTGTCTCGTCCGTCCACGGGTTGCCGCTGCCAGCCCCGCCCGGCCCGTAACCGCTGCCCGGAGTGGGTGTCTCGTCCGTCCACGGGTTGCCGCTGCCAGCCCCGCCCGGCCCATAACCGCTGCCGGGAGTGGGTGTCTCATCCGTCCACGGATTGCCTTTACCCGGTTGAGCCGGTGGGTTTTCATCCGGCAGCCAACGCTGCTGCAGTCGCTGGCGGAACTGCTGCGGATCCTGCAAACCGTTTTCCACCCACTGCAACCGCTGTTGAATCATGTTGCGGGTTCGAGCAACCACAGGCTGATTGGCAGGCAGTTGACTCATCTCTTGCTCTTGCAGGCGCAGCCGCTCGCGAATTTGCTCCAGAGCCCGCAAGGCCTGTTCATCCGGCAGGTTCTGCGCCAGCCGCAAGGCCTGTTCCAGCTGCGCTTCATAGCGCAGTTGCAGGGCCTCATCCGGTTGTTTGCCGGCCTCAACCATCGCCCGAATTTCGGCAATGCGCCGCTCGGCAAATTGCAATGCCACCTGCCAGCCGCTTTCGGGCTGGCTGGTCAGGCTCAGGCGGGCATCCTCACTCCATAATTTCAGCCCGTAAAGCGGCTGATCGGGCAGGCTGGTCTGGGCCGCAGCCACGGTGGCTCCGCCCCCGCCAAACATCAGAGTAAGCACCAGCACCAAAGCAAGAATTGGATTTACCATAATAAACCGCTCCTTTCCTTTCTTGAATGGTAAGGGTATCCAGATCCCTTTTGTTATAGGACGCGGTTTGGCGGATTGAGATACGGTCTCTGCCATCTGTCTGGCACGTTCCAGGTAGGCTGCGCGGGTTTCCGCCGCCCGCCGCGCATCCCGGGGCGGTACATCGTTCAAAACATCAAGCCGCTCGATCCATTTTTCATTCATCTTATCCTGCTCGGTCATGATTCCACTCCCTCTGATCTTCTCCCAGCCAGCGGCGCAGTGAGGCGATGGCACGGTGCTGCAAGGCTTTCACCGCGCCAACCGGCTTTTCAACCGCCGCTGCTACCTGTTCATTTTCCCAACCCTCAAAAAACCGCAGCAAAATGACCTGCCGCTGATCGGGGGTCAGGGCTTGCAGGGCTGCCCGCACGCGCTGCTTTTCCATTTCCCTCTGTACGGTTTCATCGGCATCCCCCTTTTCTTCCCGGCCGAGGTTCTCATCTAACTCCACCTGCACCGGCTGACGGCGGAACACATCGGTGATCCAGTTATGGGCAATCCGGTAAAGATAAGCCTGCAAATGGTCACGCGGGCCGCCGCCGTTGTGGAGAGCCTGCAAAAAACGGGCAAACGTTTCTGCCACACATTCCTCCGCCAGATCGGCATTGCCCAGCAAGCGGGCGGCATACAGATACAGCCCGTTACTGTAACGGTCATAGATGGCAGCCAGACTGTCTAAATCGAACTGCCGCGCACCTTCCAACAGGCGGATTTCTTCATTCATCACTCATCCATTATGACGCCAATTAGTCAAAGTAGTTACGGGCTTTGCCGTTTTGAAGTAAAATTTTCTCTATTCACTTCGGTCATACCTCATTTTAAGGTAAATCATGCCCGCCAAATCCACACTCCCCCAACCAATCTGGTGCGAACAACTCCATGTTCATGTTTACGAAACCGACCTGAACAACCGCTGGAAACCGGCGGCTTTCTTTCTGGCTATGGAAGAAGCCGCTGCCAACCACGCTCGCAATCTGGGATACGACTACCCCGACATGATGGCAAAAGGGATGATCTGGGTGCTTTCGCGTCTCAAGATCCGCTTCGATGATTTTCCGACCATCCCCGAAAAGATCATCCTGCAAACCTTTCCGCGCGGCATTCAGCAAAAAATCTTCTTCACCCGTGATTTTCTGTTCACCTCCGCCTCGGGCAGAAGGCTGGCAGTGGCCACCTCGGCCTGGCTGCTGATTGACCCGCACAAGCGGCGCATGTTACTCCCCACCAGTCTGCCGGGCAGTCTGCCGCTAAACGAAGGGTTGAGTACCCTCAACGAAACTCTGGAAAAGATTGCCCTGCCGGGGGAAATGTCCCCTGTTCTGACCCGCACGGCCGGCTACAGCGACCTTGACCTGATGAACCACGTCAACAACGCCCGCTATGTGGAATGGATCTGCGACTGCTTCCCCACCGATCATTACCGCCGCTATCAACCGACCTGGCTGCAAATCAACTACAACCACGAGGTTCTGCCCGGCACTACGGTAACTCTTGCGCTGGGTACACGCTCAAACGAGCCGCTGGTGCATGGGATTTGCGGCAATCTTGACGGCAGTGAAACGCACGCCTTTGAGGCAGAAATTGGCTGGCGGGAATTCCGCCAGCCGGAATAAACCGAATTTCTGCCAGCCGCACCGCTTAGCGCGGGTCAACCACCCGCCCGGCAAACAGCAGCGTGCCGCTTTGCTGATCCTCAATGAAGAACAGAAACGGGCGGTCAATGGTCAGTTCCACTTCATTCATTGGCATGGCTTTCAATTCCATGATTACCGCCGTAGCCGCGGCTGCCTCAGTGCCGGCTTCGTTCACATCCACAAAGGCTTTATGCACCACATCCGAGATGAACAAATCCTTGCGCCCGGTCATGCCGGAAAAATCCGCCAGCGAGCGGTCGAAAGCCTCCGGCATACCCATCTCTGCCAGCGTCCGGCTCAGGTCAAAACTGGTTTCCATCTTGAATTTGGGCATGGCTAATCTGACCGCCGCCAGCGCAATGTTCGAGCGGATCTCTTCCAGCATCTGTGGCGTCAAAGCCTTTTCCACTTCCTCGAACTTGCCCTCATCCGGCACAAGGATCAACATCGCCATGGAGCTGTCGCGGTAGGGCAGGCGTACTGCCGAGTAATTTTCACCGCGCCAATAGAGCAGGTCTTTGGCAAGGTGCATCATCGGCACGTTCACCTGACTGCCATCCAGCAGGGTGAAAGGCGCCTCGCGGGTGGCTTCTTCATCAAAGGGATAAACCCACGCACCTTTGAAGTAAATCGCATTCACCAGCACCAGCCGCGTCAAGGGGTTCAAAACCCCCTCGGCAATCAGGTCTTTGATCTTCTCGCGGGTTTGTTCTTCAACCCAGCCATTGATCAGACGGCGGGCAGTTTCCGGCTGGCTGTAATCCACGCGGTACATCCCTGCCCCGTAGTTTTCCGCCAGCAAATCCAGAAATTCGGGCAGAAAATCAAACCCTTCCTGCCCCCACAGTGAATTGGCAATGTTCAATTGAAATGGCTGTTCATCAGCAGCGGGAGTTTTCTGCTCCAACGGGCGCAGGTTCAAATCCAGCATGTTGAAGGCGGGGTGCAGTTGCTCTTGTGGCAGGCTGAACCGCAGCGTTTGCGCCATCTGCCGCTCGGTTTCACCGCGTGCACCCGCATACGTCATCGCCAGAGCCAGCGAAATGCTGTACGGCGAGTAGAACAGGTTGCCGGGTTTTTCGGCAAGCCGCTGGTAGAGGTCTATCGCAAAGGCGGTGTTACCGCTGACCAGTTCGCGCAGGGCAATTTCCCCGCTGGGCGGGGCCGTATTGCGCGGACGAGAAGAAATCAGCAAAGATTCTTGATCCATACCACTCTCCTTGGGGGTTGGCTCAGGTGTGGGCTGCGGCGGTGCAGTTGTAGCCGCTGGCGCACAAGCACTCAGAATCAATACGCCAGTCAGAATGACCAGGCAGACTTTCTTGGGAAACATGATAACCTCCTCTTTGCACGGAATTGCAAGGGCTGTCAGCACAAATAAGACGATTCAACCATCAGCGTGGTTCCCTCCTTATGGTTTGTAACGGCAATTTGTCAAGTAAAGAAAGCCATCAGTAATCAATTTGTAAGTTTTTTGTAAGTTTTTTTACATCAAAAATTCATCAAAACGGACGATAATCAGTAGACAGAGTCCGTTCACCTGGATGGAGTCGTAGTTAAAGTTTGGCATCTTTTGCTATTTTCCGGCCGGGATGTCCACATGACATTGCGCAACCGCATCCTTTTATTTTCCTTACTGGCAGGGGGCATTTCCATCCTCAGCCTGATTTTAATTTCCAACAGGCTCTTTCTCAACCAGTATCGCAATTTAGAAGAAGATTTACTGAAGGATGACCTGAGGCGGGTGCAGGCCGCCATCGAGCGCGATCTGACCTTTCTCAGCAGTGTTGCCGCCGATTGGGGCTACTGGGATGAAACCTACCGCTTCATCAAGGGACATAACCCGGCCTATCCGCAAGATAACCTGACCCCCACCACTTTTGAAGGTCTGGGGGTAGATGTAATGCTGTTCTATGACAGGAACCTTCATCGCGTTGCTTCATATTCGGTCAACCCCCTCACTATCAACCCCATTCCGCTGCCGCCGGATGTTGACCGGCAATACTTCCAGAGCTTGCTTGGTATGCTGCCGCTGACGGCCGATTTTGAGCAAAAAGGGCTGTTACGTACCCAATTCGGGCCGCTGCTGTTTGCCAGCCGTGCCATCTTACGCAACGATGCGGTTGGCCAGCCGGCCGGCCTGATCGTGATCGGGCGTTACCTGAATGATTTACGCGTGGCTGAGTGGGAAAGCAGCACCGGTTTATCCGTTGAAATTGCACCGGCTGCCGATCCCCGCCTGCCGCCGGAATTTCGCACGGCCTTTGATGTTCTGAGCAGTGCCGGCCCAAATTCAGCGTTTGTTGAATTCCCACAAACCGGCCGCGATGAATTGATCAAAGGCTACTCCATTTTGTCAACTGTACGAGGCGATGAGTATCTCATCCTGCAAATCAGCAAATCCCCCCACATTTATAAAACCGGCTTTATCAATTTCCGCAATTACCTGATCTTTATCGGTTTTCTTGCCGTGGTGATGGGAACATTGTCTTGGCTGTTTTTCAGCCGCACCTTTTCCTCCCGCTTATTCGCCATCATCCGCGCCATCAACCGTTTTCGGGAAACGCGGGATTTTTCAATCACCATTCCGGTGCGCGGCAGGGACGAACTCAGCCAGCTGGGAACTGCGCTCAGCCAGATGATTGCTGATTTGGGGCGTTACCACTATGCGCTGGCAGCCTCCGAACGTCAGTACCGCGAAATGTTACAAAAAATGCAACTGATTGCCGTCATTCTGGATAACGAAGGCAAAATCATCTTCAGCAACGAATACTTCCTGCACCTGACCGGCTGGAACTGGCAGGAAGTGCTACAACACGACTGGTTCGAGCGCTTTGTGCTGCCAGCCGAACGCGACAAACGCCGTTCCCGCTACCTGCAACATATCCAGCAAGAGACGATTGAATACCAGCAAGAATCCTGGGTGCTAACCCACAGTGGTGAAAAACGGCTGATCGCGTGGAACAATACCTTCATCCGCAACCCGGACGGCACGGTCGCCGGTATGGCGCGCATCGGGCAGGACATTACCGAAGCCCGTAAAAACGAAGAAAAAATCCGCCAGCACTTACAGGAATCCAATGTATTGCTGGAGCGCCTGAAAACCCTGCGGGAGATTGACACCACCATCACCAGCCCGCAAACTCCCGCCGAGAAGATGGAAATCATTTTGAACACCATCAAAAACGCCCTGAGGGTGGATGCGGTCAACATCCTCACCGAAAGCGTGCCCGGTTACCTGCTGCCCTATGCCAGCCGCGGTTTCAATCTGGCGCAAATCATGCCCATTTCGGCTCAAATCGAGGTCAAAGAAGCCGAAGAAGCCCTCACCCGCGGGACTCCACTGGTCATCAACCGGCTGGTGACCGGTGAACTTTCGCACTGGTTGACCAGCCGTTTCAGCGGCTTCGTGCCTTACCAGTTTTACGCCGCAGCGCCCATGCTGGTAGACGGAAAGCGGTACGGTATTCTGGAAGTGTTCGCCCACAAGCCCTTCAGCCCCAGTGACGAATGGCGGGCATTTTTCCAGACCCTGGCTTCTCAAACAGCCATCGCGCTGGATCATACTCAAATGATTCAGGACATTCAGCGCGCCTATCAAGAGCTGCAGCAGGCTTACCGCGCAACGGTTGAAGGCTGGTCAGCCACGCTGGAATTGCGCGACAAGGAAACGCAGGGGCACTCCGAACGCATGTTAGAACTCAGCCAGCGGCTGGGTCAGCGCATGGGTTTGAACGAGAAGCAGCTGGAAGACCTGCGCTACGGCGTGCTGCTGCACGACATCGGTAAAATGGCCGTGCCGGATGCCATCCTCAACAAGCCCGGCCCCCTGAATGACGAAGAGTGGGAAATTATGCGCCAGCATCCCCAGTATGCCTACAATCTGCTCTCCGAAATCTCATTCCTGAAAGGCGCGATGGATGTGATTTACTGCCACCATGAGCGCTGGAACGGCAGCGGCTACCCACGCGGTTTGAAGGGAGAGCAAATTCCCTTATATGCGCGCATTTTTGCCGTTGTGGATGTGTGGGATGCTCTCACCAACGACCGCCCCTACCGGCAAGCATGGAGCATCGAAAAGGCACTGGCTTACCTGCAAGAGCAGGCCGGCATCCTGTTCGATCCGCAGGTAGTGGAAGCCTTCACGGCGCTCATCTACGAAGAGGTTTCTTTCAACTACAACGGGAACGACTTGATCTGTGGCGCAGACGAATTGAGTCACTTTCCTGCTGATTGATAAGTTATTGCAAGGCAACCGCCCGAGAAAAACCGTATAATATTGATTTAATTACCCTAAAATTTTTCGAGGGCGGCTATGCGTACTTACAGGCATCTCTGGTTTTACCTTCTTGTCATCCTCATGCTGGCATGGCCGCAGCCCGCTTTCAGCAGTTCTCAGGCTGCTCAATCCCAACCGTTGAGATGGAACCAGAAAAGCCGCTTCTTGCGCCTTGGTGTTGATGATGGTTTACTCAGTTCCACTGTGTTATCCGTATTACAGGATCAGCAGGGTTATTTATGGTTCACCACCTCCAACGGGCTGAGCCGCTACGACGGCTATTCTTTTGTGAATTACCGTCACGACTCCGAAAACCCCGACAGCCTCAGTTCCAACAGTTTACATGCGCTCATCCAGAGCCGCGACGGTCTGTTGTGGATTGGGGCAGACCCGGGCGGTCTGAATGTCTACGACCCCAAGACAGATCGTTTCCACTCTTACCGCCATGACCCTCAAAATCCCAACGGCCTGCCGGATGACAGCGTTTGGGCGCTGCTGGAAGACCGGGATGGGAACATCTGGATTGGCACGCGTAACGGATTGAGCCGGCTTGACCGCCGCAGCGATACCTTCACCAATTACCTGCCCGATGCAGATAACCCCCGTGCACTGGCGGCGCCGGTCATCAATCGCCTGTATCAGGATCGCAATGGCACGATCTGGGTTGCCACACGCGCCGGTCTGCAGCGTTATGACCCTTCTACGGATGACTTTACCCTCTTCCAAAACAACCCCGATGACCCCAATAGCCTCAGCCATAACAGTGTTTGGGCCATGCTGGAAGACCGCCACGGTAACTTTTGGGTGGCAACCCGCGGCGGGGGGCTGAATTTAATGGATCGCGCAACGGGAACTTTTCGGGCCTACCGGTATGACCCTCAGGATGACACCACCATCAGCGATAATAACCTGTGGTATCTCTACGAAGACCGCAGCGGAAACATCTGGATCAGCACCGAAAACGGCGGTTTGAATCTCTTCAATCCGCTTACCGAAACCTTCATCCGTTTCCAGCACGATCCCAATAACCCCTTCAGCATCAGCCATAACGACACTTACTGGATTACCGAAGATCGTTCGGGTGCTGTGTGGGTCACCAGCCGCTACGGGGGTGTCAACCAGTTATCGCCGGTCTTTCAACGCTTTGGGATCATGCGCCACACACCGGGCGACCGCAGCGGCCTGTCTTCCAGCGATGTGTATTCCCTGCTGACAGCCGACGATGGCAGCCTGTGGGTTGGTACCTTCGGCGGCGGCCTGAACCATTATGACCCGCAAACCGGCCGGATGCGGGTTTACCGCAACGACCCGGCCGACCCCGGCTCCCTTTCCAGCAACAAAATTTACAACATGCTGATTGACCGAAACGGCACATTGTGGATCGGCACATCCGGCGGCGGCTTGAACCGTTTAAACGCCGGCAGCCGCCAGTTCGTGGCTTACAAGCGCAATCTGGATGACCCGGCTGCTTTCCGCACCAACTTCATTTTCTCGCTCGCCGAAGCCCCGGATGGCCGTCTTTGGGTGGGCACGCTGGGCTTTGGTCTGGATTTGTTCGACCCTGCCAGCGGCACGGTGGTTGAGCGCTACGTGCATGACGCCGAAGACCCCCATAGCCTCAGCGAGGATACCATTTATGACCTTGTGGTTAACAGCCGAGGGCAGGTGTGGATCGCCACCGCCCGCGGCGGGGTCAATTTATTCGACCCGGCCACCCGCCGCTTTACAGTCTTTATGAACCGTGCCGACGACCCCGCCAGCCTCGCCAGCAATACTGTCAACGCTCTGTATCTGGATGAGAAAGCCAATTGGTTGTGGGCTGCCACCGGCAGCGGTCTCAGCCGCCTTGACCTGACCACTCAAACGTGGAAGAACTACACCCTCAAAGACGGCCTGCCCAGCGATACCGTGATGAGCATTTTGCCGGATGGAAGAGGCAATCTCTGGCTGGGTACCGCCAGCGGCCTCAGCCGCTTTAGCCCGGCCGATGAAACTTTCCGCAATTACGATGTGCAGGACGGACTGCACGGTAATCAGTTCACCTTTGGCGCGGCGCGCAACCCCAAAACCGGCATGTTGTATTTTGGCGGCCCGACCGGCCTGACCTATTTTGATCCAGCAGACCTGAAAGATAACCCGTATTTACCAACCGTCCTGCTCACCGGGCTGGATCTCTTCAATCAACCCCTCAGGCCAACGGCTGAACTGCTCCCCCAGTCGCTCTCTTTCTTGCCCAAGCTGAGCCTGCCCCACAATCAAAACTCCCTTACGATTCATTTCACCAGTCTGAATTACCAGATTTCTTCCAAAAACCGGTATCAGTATATGCTGGAGGGGTTCGATAAAGACTGGTCTCCGCCGCGCGCCAACCGCGAAGCCGCCTACACCAACCTCTCCCCCGGCAGATACACCTTTTTGGTGAGAAGTGCCAACAACGACGGCGTGTGGGGAGAGGTGACTCAATTACCCATCGAAATCATCCCGCCATGGTGGCAAACCCTGCCTTTCCAGATCGGCATGGCGCTTCTGATCGCAGGATTAATTGCGGCAGGTGTGCACCTGCGCCTGAGCCAGATTCGAGCCGCCAACCGCAAACTGGAACAGCGGGTGGCCGAACGCACCGCCGAGTTGGAAACCGAAATTTTCCTGCGCAAACAAATCGAAGAACGCCTGCATGAGCAGTTAGAGCAGATTTCCGCCCTCCAGAATGAACTGCGTCATCAGGCCATGCATGACGCGCTGACCGGCCTGCTGA
>DLXG01000003.1 GCA_003448875.1 Anaerolineaceae bacterium | reverse complement strand
TCCGCCGGCTTTATATCACCCCATTTACGAAAAATACACCCAGGATGGCAACACAGTCATCGTCCTCACACCCTCTGCTGAGGTTTCAGGAACTTACCGAAGCGCGGAAGTAGCAGCCGCCGATTTTCCCGGTCGAGATATTCGGATAGTGGATACGCGCACGATTGGTTCAGGACTGGCATCAATTGTTTTGGAAGCCCATCGCTGGGCAAAAGAAGGCCTCGACGCCGATACGATCATCGAGCGAGTCAAGGATATGAGCCGACGCGAGCGCGTCTATTTTGTTGTGGACACGCTCGAATACCTGTATAAAGGCGGTAGAATTGGCGGGGCTAAAATGCTCGTTGGCAGTCTTTTACAGGTCAAACCGATTCTTCAATTCAAGAACGGCCGCACTGAACCGGTTGAGAGCCAGCGCACCAAACGCCGCGCGATGGCTCGCTTGAAAGAACTGGTCTACTCTGACTGCCCGCGTCATGATGGGGCTTTACTCACCATCATGCACGGGGATGTAGAAGATGAAGCTAAAGCCCTCGCAGAGGAATTTAAGAACCAGTTAGGTATCTCCTCAGTGAGAATTTACGACCTGCCCCCCGCTATTCTTGTTCATGCCGGGCCGGGTGTGATTGCAGTCAGTTACTTTACCGAGGCGGCTTAACTTTTATCAGTAAGCCTCCTCCAATATTCTGAATAATTCTTCATCTCTCAACTCAAGCGGGTTGGCTTTCATGCTGCTTGCTTTTTTGGCGTTTTCGACCACTCTGGAAAAATCGGTTCGCTGGATGCCATATTCACGCAAGCGGGGAATTCGCAATTCCTCACACAATTCCTCCAGCCACAGAACACCCTGCATCGGACTTGCGTCAGGATGGCCTGAAAGCCAACCCGCGATCTTTTGATAGCGCTCCAATGCCGGGTTGTGAGGGCTGCGTTCCTGTAATGCCTGAATATTAACCTTACAAACCACCGGCAGTAAACGAGCGCAAATTGCCCCATGTGGAGCATCGTACAAACCTCCCAGTGGTGCGGCAAATCCATGTACCGCCCCCAAACCGGCATTTGCCAACGCCAAACCGCCCATTAGGCTTCCAAATGCCATATCTTCCCGCGCTTGGAGATCATCTCCGTGATGATATGCTGTTCTCAGGGAACGCGCAATTTTCCGAATACCGCCCTCACAGAATAAATCGGTGAACGAATTCGCTCGAATCGAAACGAAAGGCTCGATTACCTGAGTGAGGGCATCCATACCGGTACTTGCGGTAACGGATGGCGGTAGGCCCAAAGTCAGGGATGGATCAACCAACGCCACGGAGGGCAGCATCTTTGGACTACGCAAACTGACTTTGATTTGAAATTCGGGCAGGGAAATAACAGCGTTACGGGTTACCTCGCTACCAGTTCCAGCCGTTGTGGGAATGGCAATGACAGGCAACGGATCAACTTGCAGAGGTTTGCCTTTGCCAACGACTTCGAGGTAGTCCAGAGGATCGCCGGGATTAACCGCCAGGGCAGCCACCGCCTTGGCACAATCTAACACACTCCCCCCGCCGGTCGCAATCACTCCCTCCGGTTGAAATTCTTTTACCTCAGCAACATAATCGAGGATCTGGTTGAGTTTTGGCTCTCCCTGCACAACTTCGATTTGAAAGTTAATTCCGGCATCCCTCAGAGATTGTTCTATGGAATCATGAAATGAACGTCGGTTTATCGAAAACCAAAAAACCCGCTTTCCGAACTCAGAAACGATAGAAGCAAGCTGGTCAATCTGGCCGCTACCGAAGAGTATTCGTTGAGAGGTTTGAAAATCGAAAGTTAAATTCTCGCCTACCACGCTCCTTCCTCCGGAAAGAGATTCGTATAGCGCACCCCTTGGCGTGGTTCAGCCATCATCTCGGCCACAGCATCGCGCCATTTTTGATAATGGGCTGTCTGGCGGTGTTTTTCCTGATCCGACTCAGCATAATAAACTTCAACCAACGTGAATCGATCAGGGTCTTCTTTTTGCTGTAAAAAATCAAAACGGGCTATGCCAGGTTCTTGAATACTGTTACGGGCATTTTCAAGGGTCGCTTGAATGAACGCCTCACGATATTCGGGCTTTACATGAATATGCACAAGCACAATATGCATGACTGGCCTCCAGAAAATGATATGATACGATTAAATTATACCTGTACCAGTATTTACATCTCGCAAGATCAATAAATACACTTAGCAATGAATATAAATTCTCTTGACCTTCTTTATGAGGATGAACATCTGTTGGTCATCAATAAACCTGCCGGTATGCGGACAATCCCTGATGGTTATCAGCCGAATTTGCCAAATTTACATCACATCTTGATGGATCGTTATGGAAGGTTGTGGGTAGTTCACCGATTAGATCGCGAAACCAGCGGGGTTCTCCTTTTCGCCCGCGATGCTGAAACTCACCGCTGGCTGAATCAGCAATTTCAAAATCGTGAAGTGAATAAGGAATATCACTTACTGGCAATTGGTAAAGCAATCACCACCTCTATTGAAATAGATTACCCCTTGCGAGTTAACGGAGACCGCGCCCACCGTACAATCATAGATATGAAAGCGGGCAAACCCGCCTTAACCCTCATCCGCCTGATTCAATCTTTCAAGAATGACATTCTACTGATCGAAGCACGGCCCAAAACTGGCTACACGCATCAAATTCGCGCCCACCTGTCAGCCGCTGGCTACTGGCTTTTGAACGATGCCCTCTATTATCCATGGGATCACCCGCCCGGCGACGACAAAGCACGCCCTCGCTTAACGGAACATTATCGGGAAATTTGCAGAACTTTACCGATCCAACGGATTGCCTTACATTGCAGAGCAATTCAATTTTTCCATCCCGGCTTAAAACGCTCCTGCGAATTCGCAGCCCCTTATCCCGATGATTTCAAGTCCACCATCGGTCAGTTAACGGACGAGGGCGGTTTTTGAACCGCCCTCGTTTTTGTTATAAAATCTTAGATTGGCTTATCTACATCAGGAACCGGCCGCTTGCTCTGCCAGATCGCCCAGATGAATCCGGCAAACAGGATGAGAACTACCACAATCCCAACAAACGAGTTTAATTGGAAGTTGACAATAATCGGAGCAGCCAGCAGAGAGACAAGGTTAACTACTTTGATCATCGGATTCAATGCCGGACCGGCCGTATCCTTCAAAGGATCACCAACCGTATCGCCGACCACACCTGCTTTATGGCGTTCCGAACCCTTGCCGGTATTTTGCTCAAGGCTGCGTGGTTCGTCCTCAATGGCCTTCTTTGCATTATCCCAAGCACCACCCGCATTGGCCATAAACACGGCCAGTAACTGACCGCTTAAAATCACTCCCGCCAGATAACCGCCCAGTGCTTCAACCTGCAAAACCAGACCCACCAGCAATGGCATGGTAATCGAAATAACTGCTAATGGGATGAGTTCCTTTTGAGCGGAACGGGTTGAAATAGACACCACCCGGGCATAATCGGGTTTTACCGTGCCTTCCATAATACCCGGTACACGGAACTGTTTTCGCACTTCTTCCACAATTTCACTGGCAGCCCGCGAAACGGCACGAATGGAAAGTGAACTGAACAACCAGGGTAATGCGCCACCCAGCAGAAAACCAATGAAAACCGTTGTATCCGAGATGCGAATGGCTTCCATCACACCGCTCTTTGCCCGGTTTACATCGGTAATGTAGGAAGCAAACAGGCTGACCGCCGCAATCACTGCCGAGGCAATGGCAATACCTTTGGTAATCGCCTTGGTCGTATTGCCGACAGCATCCAGATCGGCCATGATTTGGCGGGCTTTCAGCGTTTCGGGATCATCCAGATCATGCCAGGCCATCTCAGCAATGCCATTCGCATTGTCTGAAATAGGGCCATAGGAATCCATGGCTACATTGTTTCCAGTATGGCTCAGCATACCGATACCGATCATGGCTACAGCGTATAGCACAAAGTTGGCGCCGTCGGCCTGATAAATCAATTTTGCCAGCGTGAAGGATATGGCAATCACAACCAATGCCCACACGCTCGATTCCATGCCAACCGAGAGGCCGGATAGAATGGTAGTTGCGGGGCCGGTTCGGGTGGATTTCACAATCTCCTGTACCGGAGCCTTACGTGTGGCTGTAAAGTAGGAAGTGAGCGGATTGAATGCAACCGCAAGTCCAACCCCAATCGTGGTCAGCAAACCCAGCCGCCAGTCTCCAGCGTATAAAATCGCCAGCAGGAATGAGAAAATCACAGTATTGACACTGGATACCTCATACGAACGGAACATAGCCTCTTCGGCATCATGCGCCCGCAAGAATTTAATCGGAAACCGCTCCCAGATCGGCACAGTAAAGGTGCCGATAATAGAACTGATCACGCCAATGGCGCGAATTACCAGCGGGTATACGATGTAATGAATCTGTCCTGTCGCCTGATACAATACCAAACCGAGAATCAGGGCAGAAACAATGGTAACCTCGTAACTCTCGAAAATATCTGCCGCCATACCGGCGCAGTCGCCCACATTGTCTCCCACCAGATCGGCAACTACCGCTGCGTTACGCGGATCATCCTCAGGAATATCCTTTTCGACTTTACCCACCAGATCTGCACCAACATCTGCAGCCTTGGTATAAATTCCACCCCCAACCCGCATGAAGAGGGCCAGCAGTGTGCCGCCGAACCCGAAGCCCAGTAAGGCATCTGGCGCTGCGCGGCCAAAGACAATAAAAATCAAAGTACCCCCCATCAAACCCAGTCCATCGGTCAACATTCCTGTAATCGTGCCTGCATAATAGGCGATGGAGAGTGACTCATTGAACGATCGCCGCGCCGCAGATGCTGCCCGAACACTGGCCTGAATGGCCATGCGCATCCCCAACTGACCAACAATGAGGGAGAAAGAAGCCCCCATGATAAAAGCGATGGTTCTGCCAAAAGCCACAATCAAGGTTACATTGGTGGCTCCAAGATGGCCGAATTCTTCCCGGGCTTCAAGGCTGGGTTCAACCACCGCAACACTCAGGAATAAGGCAACGGTAAGTAAAGCAATCGCAGGTAAAATGGTTTTCAATTGCCTTTGAAGATAACCATCCGCCCCTTGACGAATAGCTTCCCACACTTCTTGCATTTTTTCGGTGCCTTTATCCTTTGTTAGAACGTTGTTGCGCAACAGCCAGGCATACAACAAGCTGAGCAGCGCAACTACAAGCACACTGAGCACGGCTATTTGCTCGAACGGCGTTTGCAAACCGTGCCTGGAAAGACCAAGAATATCCATATTGCCTCCAGGGTTATAAGGGGATATTGGGGTGATTAACCCATGAATGCGTCTGAGTTTCATCGAGACGCACTAAACCATTGTATAACAACCAAATTAAATGTCAATCTAATTTAATCACCCGTTTTTGGGACAAATATTAGTTTTTTGAAAATAATCCTTTCCGAGCAGGCATGAAATTGGATTAATGTTTGATTAGAATTTTCAAAACCTATTGAAATTCTTATCGGTTTGTTATATAGTGTTATGCGGCTATTTATTGCCATTCATTCTGGAACCACCAACTGCGGCGGGCGGGATAAGTTATCCGCTCGTTTATTTGTCAGGGTGATAGATGGGAAATGATCCAGCATTTTTATTTTTACCGG
>DLXG01000160.1 GCA_003448875.1 Anaerolineaceae bacterium | reverse complement strand
CGCCTGGGATGAGCATAAACTGGCATGCTCCGCTTTTCGATTAGCGCTTTGCGGAGGTCGGCGGCTGTGCGGCCGGGAAAATGAGTGCGGGCATGCCCAATGTTCCAGCCAACGTGCGAATCGCTGCAGCCCACACGGGCAAGCCCTGTACGTTGGGCTAGCTGACCTGCCCGAGAATTGCTGCCGCGGTAAAACAAACTGGCGTTCAGGGTTTCGATAGCCACGAGGGTCTGCTGGCCGACCTCGCTTTCCAGTGCGCGGCGGATTGCTGTTTCGTTCAGGCTGTGGGCGCCAATTGCCAGCGGATGAGCGGCAACGGCCAGACCGCCTTCTTCTCGTACCCTTTGGAGTGTTTCAATCAATGGCCTTCCAGGCGGGATTAGCCTCCGCACAAACAGAGTCAGTAAGTGGCCTTCGGCCGTGGATACCTCAATGCCCGGTATGACCTCAATGTTGTAGTGCGCGCTGATCTCTTCCGCCCTTAACGCTCCGCTGATTTCATCATGATCGGTGATGGCGATCGCATCCAGACCAGCCCGGCGGGCATGTTTGAGAACGGCTTCTATGGTGGTTGTGCCGTCATAACTATAAATGGTGTGAATATGTAAATCGGCCTGTCCCATGTTCCCTCGAATTTTTATATCTGTATCTCCAAAGGTATTATGCGAGGGTAAGGTTAAGGCCGGTTCAAAAACGGTTTAAGAATTGGTTGTGATCCTGTAAAAAAACAGATTGACCACTTCGTGGGGGTCAATCTGTTCGTTTTTTTGGAGGTCTGGACTTATTCTTTTGGCTGATCCTTACTGTATGCGTGGTGCAGCCCCATCTGATCGGTTTCGATGATGGCTTTTTGCATTTCCTGAATCATGGTGACGCCATGACGGTACTGGAATGGCCACATCGAACGTAAGTGGAAGAAAGCCACCCGGTCGCCATCGTGGAGCGGATGATCCAGATCAGGTTGGAGGCCGGGCATCGCGCTCAGCTGGCCGTTGATGAAGGTAATGCCGCGCTCCTCGGTTCGCATTCCGAGAATATTGAGCAAATCCTGCAATCGCGATCCTTCTGGCAAACTCACCTTGCGGTTGGCAAAAATGCGCTCCTCAGGATTACCGCCAAAACGTGCCAGTTCGCCATATAACCAGGTATCTACGGTGATGGTATTCAATTAGCCACCTCCTACAGGCGGAAAGATGCCAACATCGTCGCCGTCATTCAAAGGTGCATCCATCTCTTGAATGCGGGCGTTGACGAAACAAACTTTGACTTCACTTTCAGGAATTTCCAGCTGGTTGATTAAGTCTTTCAGGGTTGAACCTTCCGGCAGTTCCACTTCAAAAGGTGTGCCTGCCAGCGTGCCGGGATGATAGCGGCTAAACGTAGCGTAAAGTTTGACCTTAACTTTCATGGGCAGCGAATGATATCTTGAGACCAGAGACAATCAGCACAGGAAGGATTGGTTCCCCAGCAGCCTTCATTGATCTCACGCAAGTCACAGGTACTGCGTAAATCACAATCCGGGCAGGAAGGGTAATGATAGACGGCCACTTCACTGCGGAATTGCATATACTCTTCTGCCATCCAGATTTCATCCAGCGGGGTTTGGGTGACGTTCCCAAACACATAACGATTGACTTTTTTCTTGCGCCCGTCCAGCGTGTAATATGAATAGTTATGTGAAAGCGCGTAACAGGGAGAAACCCCGCCATCCCAGCCCACCACGGCTGCGCGGCTGTGGACAAAACGGCAGTGCCGTTCAGCGCCCCAGTGCATTCGGGGCATTTCCATGAAATTCCATAACCACCAACCCGAACCTAAATCGGGGAAACCAAAGCCTTTGACGGAATCAATCGGAGCATAACTGTACAGAGTTTGATCCACCATATCTTCGGTGTAAGCCAGCACGTTACTGACGATCAATCGCGCGGCACCCAGCCGGGCAGCCAGCCGTACCAGCGCGGGCAGTTCACCGGCATTGGATTTGAGAATGACAAATTCAATACCCAATTCGGGCAGACGGGTGGAGAAGCGTCTCTTTAACTCCTGCATCTGCTCCAAATTGGAAATGATTTGTTGAAGATTGGCACCCCGTAAATCGTGAAACGTTTCGGCCTGGGCACCGTCAATGGAAACCATGATGCGGTAAACCCCCAGTTTGATCAGTTCAGTGACGATTTTGGGGGTGAGCAAAATGCCATTCGAGCCCAGGGTTACTCGCAAACCGCGGCTGGTGAAGGTTTCAATCATGCCGAGAATTTTGGGGTGGGTGAGCGGTTCGCCAAAACTGGTAAAAATCACTTCTTCCAGTTCGGGCAGAAAAGGCAGCCGGGCGGCAACAGCATCGAAGATTTCCTGCGTCATTAACGCAATCGGATCATCCCAGATGTTGCGCATGCAAAAGCGGCATTGCAAATTGCAACCGGTGGTGACTTCAATGTATAACTTATGCAAATTGGGCAGGCGGGGTAAAAGAATGGGTTCACCTTCCCGTTCAAACAGCCAGAATTCCAGCGGAGTGGGTAAATTGCGCCGTTGGAAAAAAGATAGTGGGAGATTCAGGTTGCCGTCCTGATCAAGTTTAATTTTCATAGGGCTGCGCCGGGTTTGCAAACAAAGATGTTCAAGTGAATAAGATAGGGAATGTCACTGCGAATACCGCGGGGCTTAAAGGATTGGGTTGCAGGCTGGTCTGGTTTTGTTGTCAGAGGCGGTTCGCAATGACATTCCCGGCTCAGGTTGGCACAATTAATCGTCAGAGTTCGGCGTACACCGCATCCAGCGCTTCATCCGGCACATCAAAGACGGTGTTGTGCGGAGGCAGGGGTTCCTGCTTCATAAACTCCGGCAGCCGGTCGGCGGCTTTGGTGATACCGGCGGCTTCATTGAACTTGCGCTCGACTTTGAGTACCTCGGCACCGAATTTGACCACATCATCTGCGGTCCAGTTGGTGCCCAACACGCCGTTGATCTCCTCGATCATGCCCTGATAACCGCTGGCAATATCCAGAATGGCGAAGGCGATGAAGAGGCAGTGGCCGCTGGAGTCAATAAAGGCGGTGGTAGCCTGGAAGGCGCGGCTGAGGGCGGCTTTACCTTCGGGTGAAAGCGGATCTACCTTGCCCATCACACCCAGAATTTCAGGGGCGATTGTGTAGCCAGCGGTGTGATCGGCGCCCATCGTGGAGGTGGCGTAAGTGATGCCGATGCCCTTGACGGCGCGCGGTTCGTATGCCGGAATGGACTGGCCCTTGACCGTGGGCACCCGTGTAATGCCGTACACTCGGCCGGTGGTTTCGGTACCGGAGCCGAGGATGCGCCCAAGCGGGGTGCCTTTGCCCATCTCGTGTACCAGATTGATGGCGGCTTTGCTGTCGCCAAACGGAATGACACCCGCCTCCATGGCTACCGCGAGGGTTGTGCCGGTCTCGATGGTGTCCAAACCGTATTCATTGCACAGGTGGTTGAGCATGGCAAGGTCATCCAGATTGCTGATGCCGCAGTTGGCGCCCAGTGACCAGGCCGATTCGTATTCCAGGCAAGAGGTAATCTCACTGCCATCTTCGGCGTAGACCGTGTTGGAGCACTGGATGATGCAGCCCGGACTGCAAGCATGGTTGAAGATTTCCTTGCCTTTGCGTACTTTGTTGGTTTCGAAAATGGCCTCACCGGCAATCTTGGGGGCTTCTTCAAACCGCCCGCTGCTGAAGTTCTTGGTCGGCAGACCGCCGGCCTCGTTCATGATGTTGATCAGAATCGCCGTGCCGTAAGAGTTGAGCCCACCTTTGGGCTTGGTGATGGCGTGGGTGCGCAGGGCGTCAATCATCTTCTTGCGGCCTTCTTCAAAGAGGGCTTTATCGGCGATCTCCACGCCGGGGGCGCCCTGCCGGTCGAGCACGATGAATTTGACGCCTTTTGAGGCCATCACCGCTCCCAGACCGCCGCGGCCGGCGTAGCGGGAGGGCCGTTTGGACTGATCGTTGAAGCAAACCCCGGAGTTGCAGTAACCGTATTCTGCGGCTGCGCCAACGCTGCAAACCGAAACCCTTTCACCAAACTTTTCATAAATGGGCGGGTATACCTTGGAAAGAGGCTGTTTGGTATAGGCGGTGGCATCAAAGAATTCAACTTTGGGTTTGCCATCCCAGGTGATGTGCAGGCCCCAGAATTTGTCTTTCTCTTCCGGCTGCCCTTCGATGATCAACCCGCGAATCTGCATGACGGCCAGATCGGCGCCCCACGACGTGCCTGCATTGGCTTCCTTGATGCCGCCGGTCAGCGGCGATTTGCCGCCGACGGAAATGCGGGCCGCGGTTGGCGCGCTGGTGCCGGTTACAAAACCGGGGGAGAAAATCAATTTGTTGTTGGGGCCGAGCGGGTGGGCAAGCGGGGGTACCTCATCGGCGACGATGTTGGAGGTCAAGGCGCGCCCGGCCAAGTATTTATACTTCTCCGGTACCTCGGTCACCTGATAGGTGCGGTTGGTCATATTGACTCTTACTAGGTACATGTGTTCCTCCTTTTTGGCGGTTTGGGAATCTGAATTAAGTAAGGGCGGGTTGGATTATGTTCGTTTGGTTAGGAATTGTGCCTGCTTTTTTCCCTCCTTCTTGCTTGAAATAATTTTGGGACAAAAAGGTGGTGGTTCTTAGCAACAAAAAAGAGGACACTTCCCGTTGGTTGGAACGGGTTGTCCTCCTTTGCAAAACGGCAGGCGATGAAAGTTGCCTCTCATGCCCTATCGTCCATCTATCCCGGGGGGAGTTGATGGATCGGAGGAAATTGTCGGCTGGTTAAGTCAGGTAAACCATCCCATTAATAAGAATAATGACAATAAACCGTATTTCAAGTGACAAAAGTCATAATCGGGCGCGAGTCGGTGAAAGGGGTTGACAAAGATTTCCTGTAGAATATAATATATGAATACATGTTCATATATAGTTACTTAAGGATGAGTTGACATGACGAAAAATACACCTCCGCCCAGATGTACGGATAATCATATTCATCGCGAAGCGGTTGAGCAGGCTTTGGCTGCGATGGTGGACGGCTGGACGGCTACCCGCCTGGCGCAGGTTTTCGGCGCGCTCTCAGACCCCAGCCGGGTGCGGTTGATTTCGGCTTTGCTGGGCGGGGAATTATGCGTTCATGATCTGGCGGCGGCACTGGGAATGAGCCACAGCGCGGTGTCTCATCAGTTACGGTTGCTGCGCAGTTTAAATCTGGTTCGCTACCGCAAAGAAGGGCGGGTGGTGTATTACAGTCTGGATGATGAACATGTAGAGCATCTCTTTCGGATGGGGCTGGATCACATCCGCCACCCTGAGAAAATCATCGAGGAGGCAAACAACCATCATGGCTGAACAACGCTACCGCATCGAAGGTATGGACTGCGCCGATTGCGCGTTGAAAATTGAAAAAGGGGTTCGTCAATTAGAGGGCGTTGAGCGGGTGGAATTGAATTTCAGCACGGCTTTGCTGACCATTGATGGACAGGTCAGCAAGCAGGCGGTGCAGAAGCGGGTGGAGCAACTCGGTTACCGCCTGCTGGAGGATGCGCCGGCCGCAGCAAGCGGCAAAATGGAGGGTTTTTTACCCGGCTTGTTCCGTTATCTGCTGACCAGCCGTGAGACCCGCCTGGCCCTTTTGGGCGGCGGGTTGATTGGCGTTTCTTTCTTGCTGGCTGCTTTTGGCTGGCAGGGTTGGCTGGTGACCGTTCTCCAACTGGCTGCATTGGTGCTGGCCGGTTATCCGGTTGCGCGCAGTGCAGTGATGAACCTGTGGATCAATCGCGATTTCAACATGAACTTCTTGATGACCGTTGCGGCAATTGGGGCAGTAGTGATCGGCGAATACCCGGAGGCGGCTTCGCTGATCTTCCTGTTTGCCATTGCAGAGGCGTTGGAGGGTTACAGTGCCGAGCGGGCGCGCCGTTCGATACGCCACCTGACGGAACTGGCCCCGCAAACTGCCCTGCGTTTGACGGAGCGCGGCGAAGAACAGATACCGGTCGAGAACCTTCGGATTGGCGACCGTGTCATCATCCCGGCCGGGGAGCGCATTCCAACGGATGGTGTGGTACGCAGCGGTCATGGGGCGGTCAATCAGGCACCCATTACCGGAGAGAGCCTGCCGGTGCCAAAATCCGCCGGTGATGAGGTGTTTGCCGGCAGCATCAACGGAAGCACGGTTCTGGAAGTGGAAGTGACCCGGCTGGCGGCGGATAATACCCTTAATCGCATCATCCGCCTTGTGGAAGAAGCGCAGGCGTCCAAAGCACCGGCTCAACGCTTTGTAGACCAGTTTGCGCGCTATTACACGCCGGCTATGCTGGTGCTGGCGGTGCTGGTTGCGGTCATTCCGCCGCTTTTGTTTGGCCAGCCTTTACTGAACCTGCCGGACGGGACGCGCGGCTGGTTGTACCGCGGGCTGGCACTGCTGGTGATCGGCTGTCCATGCGCGCTGGTGATTTCCACGCCGGTGACTGTGGTGAGCGCCATCGCAGCCGGGGCGCAAAAGGGGGTGCTGTTCAAGGGCGGCTCATTTCTGGAAGCCCTCAGCCGGGTAAAGGCGGTGGCTTTTGATAAGACCGGCACACTTACATCGGGAATGCCGGTGGTGACAACCTACCGGGCGGTAGATTGCGCAGATGGTGGGGATTGTGAAAAGTGCCAGGATGTACTGGCGCTGGCCTGTGCCCTTGAACGCCGCAGCCAGCATCCGCTGGCGCAGGCGGTTGTTCAGGCTGCGGTTGAGCGCGGGCTGGAAAACCGCTATCCACCCGCAGAGAGGGTATCTGCCCTGAACGGCATCGGATTGCAGGGAAAAATCAACGGGCAGACCGCAACGATTGGCAGCCATCGTCTATTCGAGGTAGAGCATCCGCATTCGGATGAATTGTGCCGCTGGGTGGAGTCGGCGGAAAGCCTTGGGCAGACCACCATGCTGGTGTGTGACGGGGAACGGGTGCGTGGTTATCTGGCGGTCAGCGATTCGCTGCGTCCTGAGAGCGAACAGGTTATCGCCCGGTTAAAGCACATGGGGGTTGAACCGGTTATGTTGACCGGCGATAACCCGGCTGCGGCTCAGTCAGTTGCCGGAAAGGTGGGGTTGCAGCAATTTCATGCCGGTTTGCTGCCGGAGGATAAAACCCGCTTGATTCAGGAATTACGTACCAATTACCCGGCGGTCGCAATGGTGGGGGATGGCATCAATGATACCCCCGCGCTGGCGGCCGCAACGGTCGGGATTGCGATGGGCGGGGCTGCTTCGGCTCAGGCGATGGAAACGGCGGATGTAGTGTTGATGTCGGAAGGGTTGAATCGTCTGCCGTTTGCCATGCGCCTGGCGCGTTTAGCCCGGCGCATCATCCGCCAGAATATCGCTTTCAGCCTGATCACCAAAGCCATCTTTATTCTGCTGGCGCTGGCCGGCTGGACAACCATGTGGATGGCAGTGCTGGCGGATATGGGAGTCTCGCTGCTGGTGACCTTCAACGGCATGCGGCCGCTGGCTTTGCGGGATGAGAACGAACGCCCTCAGGGCTAAACCGGCGGCCATGGGTAAGGACGCCGGCTGGGTGAGGGGTGCGGAAAACAACCGTTCTCGATTAAGCGGCGGGTACGGCGTTCCATCGCGCGGATTTCGGCGAGGGTGAGATAGGGCTTTAATTGCTCTACCAGATCGCCGCCTTGTTCCAATTCTTCAAGCAGGCGGGTTAAATCGGCCATCAGGTCAGGGGGGATCGGTTCACCGGCAAAATCCCAAATGACCGTGCGCAGTTTATCCTCAACATGGAAACAAATCCCGTGGTCAATCAGCCAGATGTGTTTGTTTTCATCCATCAGGATATGACCACCCTTGCGGTCGGCATTGTTGACGACCAGATCGAATAAGACAACCGGACGCAGGCGCTGACGATCCTCGGCGGTGAAGGAAAAATAGTGATACTCGGGGTCATGTTCAATATACAATTGAACCGAGCCTGCCCCAAGCGGGCCTTTCCGGCGGTAAACCGTCGGCGGTACCAGCTGCCAGCCGAGTGACTGGCTGACCAGATAGGCAGCCACCTCCCGCCCGGAAAGTGTGCCGGCCGGAAAGTCCCACAAGGGCTGTTCGCCGCGCACCGGTTTGTAAACCGCGATGTATTCTACACCTTCGTGAACAACAGAAGCCAGGAAGGTGTAGTTGGAACCATGCACAAATTGACCCCGCAAAGTCATCGTGCCTGTCTTAAGGATGGTCAATATTTGCGGAGTATCTTCTGGCTTCATTTACCGGTAATAAAAAAATCTTCTAAGGGGTTGGCTAGTGCTTGTGTCCGTTTTTCTTCGGGCAGAAGTGCCCTTCGGGGTCCATCGGTTCGCCGCACTGCGGGCAAATCGGACGACCACGGTTGGCAACCTCAATCCCCCACAGGCTCATCGCCAGTAGTTGGGAACGGGTACACCAAAAGCGGGCAACACCGGCATCTTCTTCACTGATCTGGTCGGAAAGCACCTCGTGAGCAATCAGGCAGGCCATATCTCGTTCGGGGTCGTAAGCCAGACCCAATTCACCTACCCGAAAGAGCGGATCCACCGGCGGCTGGATGTGCATTTGGGCTTCGTCATATTCACCGGAGGCCGGCGGCAGTTGCGGGTAGCGGCTGGCTATTTCTCGGAAGAATTGTTCCACGCCAATTGCCAGGGTTTGAATCTGCACCTTTTCCACCAGTAGGGTGACTACCTCTTGGCCCTGCCGGGCCTGAATATAAAAAACCCGTTGGCCGGGCTTGCCGATTGCATCGGTGGTGATGTGACTGACCGGGTCTAGTTCAATCTCTGTATGCGCCATGCTGGTGCGCCTCCTAATTTGAATTGAGTATACCAGAAACCGCCTGCACTCAGGTTGACCTGTCCAATCTAAGGGGACTGTCAGAGGGCGGGGTGAACCTCAAAAATCCGATGGTCTTCCCAGCGGGCAGTGTGGTAAGTGCCGTGCTCACCCAACAAGCGGGCAACCTGCTGACGCAGTATGTTTGCATCTCCACTGGTGTAAAAATGCACCTCGGCGGCTTGCTCTCCCTCGGCCAGCAGGTTGTGAAGTTCGAGCAGACGGCGGGTTTGACGGGCAACCGCGGGGGCGGGGTCAATTACTCGCACACCCGGCCCGCAGATTTCTTCAATTAAGGGAATTACAAAGGGATAGTGGGTGCAGCCCAATACGACCGTGTCAATACCTTCTTGCAGCATGGGGGCAAGAGCGGACTGGAGAATGCGGCGGGCAGGGTTGCCATCCAGCCGACCGGCTTCAATTTCCTGCACCAGCCCATTACAGGTATCGGTCAGCAATTTTACCCCTGTGGCAAATCTTTCCACCACCGAAGCGTATAATGCCCCCTGAAAGGTGGCCGGGGTGGCCAGCACCCCTACCTTACCGCTGCGGGTGGTTTCGGCGGCCGGTTTGACTGCCGGTTCCATGCCTACAAACGGGATGTTGGGAAATGTGGCGCGCAGGTGGTGCAGAGCGGCGGCGGAAGCGGTATTGCAGGCTACTACAATCAAAGCCGCCCCGTGTTGGATCAAAAAACGGGTAATGGCTTCGGAAAAATGGCGCACTTCTTCCAACGGCCGGCTGCCGTAGGGGACGTGCTGCTGGTCGGCAAAGTAAATCACCGGCTGGGCCGGCAGGATCTGGCGGATGGCGCGATATACTGAAAGTCCGCCGATGCCTGAATCAAATATCCCAATTGTGGCAGGGTGAGTCATGCCTCACTTTCCGCAGCCGTCTTAATGAATGCCTCAAACAGGGCAAAATGGCGGGGGTGTTGGGTCAACCACTCGGGATGCCACTGCACGCCGATCAGAAAGCGATGGCCGAGCAGCTCCACGGCTTCGGCCAAACCATCCGGCGACCAGGCACTGACGCGCAGTTCCTCGCCGATGCGCGCCAGCCCCTGATGATGCAGGCTGTTGACTTGAATTTCATCCTTGCCGATGATCGTTTCCAGATGCGTACGGTCCATGATTTTGACTTTGTGAGCCAGCGTATCGCGCGGATAGCCCGGAAAATAATCGTGTTTCAGGGCGCCTTTGAGTTGATCGGCAATATCGGTGTAGAGGGTGCCGCCCATCGCCACATTGATCACCTGTGCCCCCCGGCAAATACCCAGTAAGGGCTTATGGCGTTGGGCCGCCAGCTGAACCAGTTCAATTTCCATCTCGTCACGGGCGGGGTCCACATCGTACACACGCGGGTGAGGTTCACCGTTGAAGCGGGCGGGGTCAATATCGCCGCCGCCCACCAGTAAGATGCCGTCCAGACGGTCGAAGAGTTCTCGCAGCTGGGTAAGGCTCAACCCGACCGGGATAAGCAGGGGAATACCTCCGGCTTTGAGAATAGCGCGGGCATAGGCTTCTTTTGCACCTACACTCACAATCGGGTCGTGGATGATCAATCGTTCGGTAGAGAGACCAATCAGGGGGGATTTCATCGGCAAAAGGCTCCTTAGATATTTTACCCAAAAAGGGCGCAGCCAGCCTTGGTCTGCGCCCTCCGGTTTGGAATGCGGTGGAGAGGACTAATTAAACTTTTGTTTGAGGCGCGCGCTCTTACCGGTGCGGTCGCGCAGGAAGTAGAGGCGGGAACGCCGCACACGGCTGTGCCGTTCAACCACCACCCGGTCAATGCGGGGAGAGCGGAACAGGAAAGTGCGTTCCACACCGATGCCGTTGCTGGCAATCCGCCGGACTGTAAAAGTGGAGTTATTACCGTTATTATGGATATACAGAACGGTGCCTTTGAACTCCTGAATACGTTCGCGGTTGCCTTCTTTGATTTTGACGTGAACCGAAACGGTATCCCCGGTTTTCAATTCCGGAATGTTGGGGTTGACCGGTGCCTCGACAGATTTCAAAATTTCGTCCATGGTGCAATTCCTTCCAATGAATTCTTACCCTGCGTCTTTGACGCGAGGGCAGATTATACCATGAAGTTTTCAGACGGGCAATGATTTTTGGAAATCTTGAAAAATTGAGTTGATTTGACAATTTATTAAAGCATGGTTATAATTAGGGTCGTGAGCGGTTCAAGAACCGCCTGCACATTCGATTTAAGAGATTGAATGGTTTTAATTTTTGTTGGAGGTTGTATCGCCGAATGCTCCCGAGAATAAAATCCACGACCGGTGCTTATTCCTTCGGCTGCATGGGCGAATTGCAGCCGAAGTTTTTTGTGCGTTCCATCCCTGAACCAGAAGGGAGGTGAGAAGAATGACAGTTGTCACGCTGCGACAAAATGAATCACAGGACCAACTGCTCAAGCGGTTTCGCAAGAAGGTCGTCAAGAGCGGTGTGTTGAGCACGGTGCGTCGCAAACGGTGGTTCATTTCCAAAAGTGAACTGCGCCGGGTGGAGAAGAAAAAGGCCATTCGCCGCATTAAGCGCCGCCAGTTTTCACGTTCGGCTGAGTAGTTTCACGATCTAGATTCCGGTTGGGCGAGCATCCTCATCCGGTGTGGAGGGAATGATGGCAAAAGAAGAAGATAAGATTCAGGTGGAAGGTACCATTGTGGAAGCCCTGCCGGGCACTCAATTCCGCGTTCGGCTCGACAATGGGCACGAAGTGCTTGCCTATCTCTCCGGTAGAATGCGCAAGTACTATATCCGCATTTTACTGGGCGACCGGGTGCGGGTAGAAATGTCGCCGTATGACTTGACCCGCGGCAG
>DLXG01000319.1 GCA_003448875.1 Anaerolineaceae bacterium | reverse complement strand
GATAACCGCATAACCGGCAATAAAATAAGAGAGTGTGTTGGCAGGTTGTTCCATAATTTCACCTTTCCTCAGGCTTGCAATTTCAATCGCAGACTTTCAACCCGTTCGGCCAGTTTACCCAACCGAATGCGGTGCCACAACAGATCAAAATACACAATCGTAAATGCTACCAGACTGAACAGGAACACCTGTGTCATGCGAGGGGTCATGTCGAAGGCCCCCATAGCACCGGGATCGTTACTGCCAATCACTACCGGATGAATGGTGCGAAACAGTCGAATGGAGAAAAAGGTCAGCGGTACGCTGAGAAAACCCACAATGGCGTACACCGCCCCAAAACGGGCGCGCCGTTCGGGTTCTTCAATACCGGAACGCAGCATGAGATAGGCAAAATACACCAGTTCCATGATGGTAGCCGTCGTCAGGCGCGGATCCCAAGTCCACCATGTATTCCAGATCGGACGCGCCCAAATCGCCCCTGTGACCACATTAATCAGCGTAAAGGCGATCCCAATCTCCACTGCCGCAACCCCCACCGCATCCCATTTCAGGTCTTTGCGGATCAGATAAATCACACCCACAATGGCCGCCACCAGAAAACTGAGCATCCCCACCCAGCCGGCGGCCACATGAAAATAAAACACTTTTTGGACCGCCCCCATCACCCGTTCCAGTGGTGCGTAAAAGAACACCAAAGCCGTTGCTGCAAGAAACGAAGCAATCGCAGCCACATCCAGTACCGTTAATAATTTGGGTTTTTGAAGCATACTACACCTCCAAAGAGATTGTGGATTTACTCTTCGACCACCGAGTCGAACACCATAAACGCCACCGAAGTAAAAATGACATCATAAACCACCAGTAATGTAAACCAGGGCTGGATTTCTTCCCAAGCCAGACCAGCCAGAAAGCCGCCTGTGGCCTTAACTGCCGAAACCACCACCGGTACGGCGACGGGGAAGAGCAATATCGGCAGCAGAATATCGCGGGTGCGTGCCTGAACCGCCATACTCGCCAGCAGCGTCCCTACGGCAACATATCCCTCACTGCCTAAAAAAATCACCAGCAATAGACCGGGAATAATCAGATTGGTATTGTATAAAATGCCATAGACGGGCAGGACAATCAACGCCACCAGCAGCATAAAAAGCAGATTGGCAAAGGCCTTACCCAGATAGATAGCCGCCCGGTCAACCGGCGCCAGCAGCAATCCATCCAGACAGCCGCGGTCTTTTTCCACCGCCATTGAACGATTCAGCCCCAGCGTGCCGGCAAACGCCAGCGTAACCCATAACACACCCGACGAGATGCCAGCCCGCACATTTGGCTGCAAGTCCAGCGCAAAGTTAAAAATCAGAATGACCAGCAGGGCAAACACCAGCATAGCCGAAATAACCTCGCGGCTGCGCCATTCTGCCCGTAAATCTTTCCAGATGACCGCGCCCATCGCGCTGAGAAAAGGCGTCAAACCGCTCATTGGACTGCCCCCCGCAGGCTGCGCTGGGCTTCAAGCGCCTGACGGTAAAAAGCCAGCAGGCCGTCCCGCGCCAAACCATGTGCCGGTTGAGTGGCGGTAATTCGCCCGCCGGTCAGCACATCAAAGCGCGAAGCAAGGTCTTCCACCCGTGCCAGATCATGGCTGGTCATTACCACAGTACGGCCTTGCGCGGCAATTTGCCTCAATACCCCATCCAGCATATCACACGCATCCTGATCCAGGCCGGTATGAGGCTCATCCAGCAGCAGCACATCCGGGTCATGCAGAATGGCCCGCCCGATTGCCAGCCGCTGCTGCATTCCGCGCGAGAAGGTACGCACCAGATCGCGCCGCCGGGCAGCCAGCCCAACCAGTTCCAACACTTCATCAATGCGTGATTCGAGCGGCTTGACCGCATACATCCGCCCGTAAAAGCGCAGGTTTTCCTCTGCGCTCAAATCGCCGTACAGCAATGGCTGATGACTGACCACCCCTAAACGGCGGCGCACATTGGCGGCCTGTTGCGGCAGGCGGAAACCGGCCACCCATACCTCTCCCATCGAGGGACGCGCCAGCGAAGCCAGAATGCGTAAAAAGGTGGTCTTGCCAGCGCCGTTCGGCCCCAGCAGGGCAACAAACTCACCTGCTTCCACGCTAAAATTCAACTGGCGCAGGACAATTTTTGCCCCAAAGCGCTTAACCAGCGAACGCACTTCAATCAAAGCGCCCATGTGATCTCAATCCATCAATGCCCGCAGGCGGTCTTTTAACTCAGCGCGTCGCTGCTGGTAAACCTCTTCACTTAACTGCCCCGATTTATACAGATCATCCAGCGCGATGATGGCATCCATCAGCGCTTCGCGGCTTTCAGTCTCAACGGGCGGCTGCTCATCCACCGGCGTGGTAGATTTTTGCTGACGCAGATACCAGAACACCCCGCCAACAGCCACCAAAACCAGCGCCAGCGCACCGGCAATTAAGGCGCCGGTTTGTCCGGTTTGCAGGTTAATCGGGCTGCTCATGCGCCCGCTCAGGGTCATTTCCAGCGTGCTGCCTGCCTGTAAATCGGTTGTGCTGAACAGGTCCAGCGTCACCCCCTGAATCTGACGCTGCCCCATCGGTTGCAGCTGGCTGCTTTGCAGGGTCATCGTACCCTGCGGGATCATCACAATTGCTGCATCTACCGGTAAATTGATCGGGATTCGTACCGTAGTCCGGCGCGAGAGCGGCAGGTCGTAAGCGAATAAAATCTGATTGCCTGCTCCGGGCAGGATCGGCTGGGTGTCAGCAAAGCCTTTTTCGGTCATCACAAACCGTCCGCCGGCCGCCCCGCTCTGGAATTGTAAGTTAGAGGCACCCTCCGGTAATTCAAATTCAACCACCGGCTGGCCGGGGGCATTACCGCTGATGACTTTACTACCGGTGTTATTTAGCAGGAACAACTCGGCTACTTGAATAACTTCGGGATTGGTGAAGTCAAAGAAGACATGCAAACGGTCAACCCGCAGAGCCGATAAATCTGTGGTGGTGTCATATACCGTTACCGGTAATTCAATCGGGCTACTGAGCGGTTCACCTAGATTATGGAACACATCCGAGTTAAAGGTAAATCCCTGATAATTGACGGACACAATAAAGGCGCGTCCGGGTACAATTTCCACATCCGGAAAGGTATAAGTCCCATCCGCCGCTACTTCGGTTTCGGCTGCAAAGACCTGCACCATGCCATCATAACCGGCCAGTTCCGCGGTTAAACCGGGCGGAAGCTGGCCGCCTGAGCCGTTGATCACCTCGCCCCGGATGGGAAGGCGAAGTTCGGACGCCGGTTGAACCTGTTCGCTCTCGGCCTGCTCATTGGTGCCGGGAGCGATTTGACTCAGGGTTGGGCTTTGAATCAACGCAGAAGTTTCAAAACTCAACATACGAGAATAGGCTGCCAATGCAAGAATTTGCGACTCGCTCAACTCACCTGCATAGCCGGGCATGTTGCCCTTTCCACGCTGGATGATACCGGTCATTTCAACCAGCGAGAGAGAGGCCAATCGGGAAGTATCATCCCGCCAGCCAGGAGCCTGAGCACTCCCCTGCCCTTCTGTGCCGTGACAGTTCTGACACTTCTGCTGGTAAATTTCGGCGCCCTGTGCCAGCAAGTCTTGGGAAAGAGAAAGACTCAAAGCATAAGCCACCACGTCCCAACGCTGACGTTCATCCAGCGATCGGAAGGGCGGCATAAAACGCTCAATATTTCCATTGGTCACAATCTGGAACCACTCAACCGGTCGTGCGCCTTGTGCCAGTGAGAGATCCCCCAGCGGCGGAACGGGTACGGTTAATTGGGAGGCTTGTGAGCCATCTCCCATGCCGCGTTCACCATGACAGGCAGCGCATTTTTCGGCATAAATTTGTGCGCCGCGCTGCGGGTCGGGCGGTACGGTCGGATAAAGCACTTCACTGGTGGCCGAAGCCGGCTGGGCCACAAAAGATTGAGCATTTGGCGGCGGGGTAACATCGGCAGCCAGCGAGACAGCACAGCCGCTTAACCCCGCCCAGATCATCAAGACCAGTACGCTGTGAAAGTGATTAATTCTCTTATATAGAGACATGGTCATCCATTATAGAGTGATTTTTCAACGGGATTCCCGCATTTGGAGCAAAAGCGGTCATTTTCAGTAACAGGGTTACCGCATTTGGGGCAAAATCCGGCCGGACGAGCCTGCTGCTGCCGCTTTCGCTCCAGAATTGCCAGTTCAACCTCATCCAATTCGGCTGTTTTAACCGGACGTCCAGCCGCAGCATCCGCCCGCCGCGCTGCTACTGCCGCTTCAATCCGTTCCTCAGCCGATTTTTGTCTGCCGTTTACGGGTTGGAGGGCATCCAGTTGACGGAGAATATCTGCCCCGTGCTTGAGCAAAGCAGCCCGTTCGTGAGGGTAGTCTTCGGCTGGAATTTTTCCTAATGTGTAATCAAATTCCAGTTCCTGCAGTGCAGAAAGTACCCGCTCCTGTTCAGCCAGAAGGGCGGAGCGGAGGTGATCTTTTTCCTGAGACGTTTTTCGTTCTTGAATTAATTTTTCGGTTTCTTTGATACGCATAAACGGCTGGGTTAAAACCATGCCCACCAGCAATGCCAGCGCAAGGATGAGCAAAACGGAGCCTAAATCCATGAAATTGTGTCTCCTCGCTTCAAAGTTTAGGGCAGCAACGGGTCAACCGCGCCGCGAATTTCGTTTACCGAAAGGAACGGCCCTTTTTTCACGAAGGCCAGCCTGCCCTCGCGGTCAATGATATAGGTTTCAGGTACGCCCTGAATCCGGAACATTT
>DLXG01000093.1 GCA_003448875.1 Anaerolineaceae bacterium | reverse complement strand
GTGGCGTATCAAACAAACCTGCCAGGGCTGGCCGGATGATTTCAGCAAGCACGCGGTTAGCCACCTCTCCGCTGGCTGCCCTGCCGGTACCGATTGCCCATACCGGTTCGTAAGCAATCACCAGTTTTGTTGCCTGATCTTTGGGCACATCCTTCAAACCGTCACAAACCTGCCGGGCAACCACTTCAGCAGTACGACCGGCTTCGTTTTCCTCCAAGGTTTCTCCCACACAGACAATCGGAATCAACTGGTTGGCCAATGCGGCCAAAACTTTTCTGTTCACCGTCTGGTCGGTTTCACCGAAGTAAGTCCGCCGTTCGGAATGCCCCAAAATGACATACTGACAAAATTCCTTGACCATTGCCGGTGAAACTTCACCAGTAAAGGCCCCCTGCGCTTCCCAGTGCATATTTTGCGCACCCAATCCAATTTCCGTCCCCGCCAGCATAGCCGAAATCGGCATCAGCGACGTAAAAGGCGGGCAAAGCACCCGCTCCACTGTTGAAACCGCTTGCAAACCCGGCAGCATCTCGGCCACCAGTGCCCGAGCCTGTTCCACGGTTTTGTTCATCTTCCAGTTTCCTGCAATTAATGGTGTACGCATGGTTCCCTCCGTGATTATGGACTTTTTTTGATTATACTTTACGTTTGGCATTTCTTAGGGTATATTCTAATTAACCGGGTTGGCCGGGTGATCGCGGCAGTGGACTGCCACTGCTGAGGAAAGTCCGCACTCCACAGAGCACGGCGCCGGGTAACACCCGGAGCGGGGTAACCTGCTGGATCGGGCCACAGAAACAAACCGCTGCCCATTTGGGCAGTAAGGGTGAAAAGGCGGTGTAAGAGACCACCGGAGTCCGCAGTAATGCGGCTGCCAGGCAACCCCCGCCGGGAGCAAAGCCAAGCAGGAACGAGGGGCTGCTCGTCCCGTTTGAGTTCCGGGTAGGCTGCACAGAACCGTCTGGTAACAGCCGGTCCAGAGAGATGATCACCCCACCCGCAGCCGTCCCAGAAGTGGGATACCCTGCGGGTGGACAGAATGCGGCTTACAGGCCAGCCCGGTAACTGACTTAAACACCTAAATAGGCTTCTTTCACCCGCGGATTTTCCGCAATTTCCTTCGCCGTTCCCGAAAGGACAATCCGCCCGGTTTCCAACACATAGGCCCGATGAGAAATCGAAAGGGCCATCTGGGCATTTTGTTCCACCAGTAAGATGCTGGTGCCCTGCGAATTGATGTCCTTGATAATGTTGAAAATTTCCTCGACCAGAATAGGACTCAATCCCATAGAAGGTTCATCCATCATCAAAAGAGTCGGGCGGCTCATTAAACCACGTCCGGTTGCCAGCATTTGCTGTTCACCACCGGATAGAGTACCTCCTAATTGGTTCAAACGCTCTTTCAAGCGCGGAAAACTGGCAAATACACGCTGCATCGAACGTTCGATTTCATTTGGGTCTTTACGGGTGTAGGCTCCCATCAATAAATTCTCTTTAACTGTCAAAGGTGCAAAAATCTTGCGTCCTTCCGGCACATGGCTGATGCCCAAACGCACAATTTGATCAGCCGGCATCATTGATATATCCTGACCTTTAAATTTGATATGCCCGGTGCGTGACCGCAGCAAACCGGATATGGTACGCAGAGTAGTGGACTTACCCGCCCCATTGGCACCGATCAGGGTAACAATTTCCCCTTCTTCGACATGAAAAGAAACGCCCTGCAAAGCGTGAATAGCCCCGTAATAAACGTTTAAGTCTTCAACTTCAAGCAGCATGACCCGCTCCTTTTCCAAGATAGGCTTCAATTACCCGTTCGTTTTCCTGAATTTCCTTGGGAGTGCCGCGCGCAATTACCTGACCAAAGTCCATCACTGTAATGAATTTACAAATTCCCATCACAACCCGCATCTGATGTTCGATCAATAAAATGGTCAGATCAAAGCGATCATGGATGAAGTGAATCAAATCCATTAATTCCAGAATCTCGCGCGGATTCATGCCGGCTGCCGGCTCATCCAACAGCAACAGGCGCGGTTCACACGCCAGTGCCCGCGCAATTTCAACCCGCCGCTGTTGACCGTAGGGCAGATTTTTAGCAATTTCATTTTGCAGGTTTTCCAACCCAAAAATTGCCAGAAACTCCTGTGCTTTTTCGGTTAACTCTTTTTCGTGGATATCAAACTTGCGGTTGTGCAGGATGCCATCCGCCATTCCGTATTTGGTATGCGGATGATAAGCGATTCGCACATTGTCCAAAACGGTGAGGTTGGAAAACAAGCGAATGTTCTGGAATGTTCGGGCAATCCCTAATCGGGTGATTTCAAACGGCTCCAATCCGACAATGGAAGTATTGTTGAATACAATATCGCCTGCTGTTGGTTCATAAATACCGGTTATCAGGTTAAACACAGTCGTCTTACCCGCACCGTTCGGACCGATTAAGCCGTTCAAATCACCTTTTTTCAGGGTCAGGTCAAAATTCCGAACTGCTCCTAACCCGCCAAAGAATTTTGTAAGATCAGTAATTTCGAGGATTGTTGAAATGGTTGTCATCATCAAGGTCTCCTCAGGCTTCGCTGGCAGCCATTTCGGGTTTTTCACCAGCAGGGATTTCTCGCGGTAGCACTTCTTTTTGTTTCAGGAAGCCCCACTCAATATTCCCCAACAAACCCTGCGGCCGAATCAGCATCAAAAGTAATAACGTGATGGGATATAAAACGAACCGCCAGGTGGGAGCCTCTGTACCCATTTGGCTGAGAAGTACCCTCAGCAGACCTTCGAGGAAAAAGATCCAGCCAAAGGATGCCGCAATTGTGCCGGTCATACTCCCCAACCCGCCAAACACGATAATAATCAATGGATTGAAACTTTGCAGAAAACCAAACGTGCCGGGGCTGAGAAAGCCAATAAAGTGCGCATACACCGCGCCGCCGATGCCGGCAAAGAAACTGCCAACAACAAACGCCAGTAATTTGGAGCCGGCCACATCAATCCCCATCGCCTTAGCCGCAACTTCATCCTCCCGCACAGAAATTATCGCCCGCCCCGTGCTGGATTGAATCAGGTTGCGCATAATGATAATGACTGCCATCATAAAGAAAAATGCCCAGAACCAGGTGGTCAGCTTTGGAATACCTACCATACCGCGTCCGCCTTTCATTTCGGGGAAAGGCAGAATGGTATCCGAGTTGATCATGAGCACATTGACCACAATCGTAAACCCGAGTGTCGCAATACCAAAATAATCCGATCCCAGAGTCAATACCGGTAGACCGAAAAGAAAACTAACCTCTGCCGCAAATATACCGGCAAACACAACCGCGAGGAAGAACACAATTTGTAGAGCCAGAGGTGAATTAAGCACACCGGGATTGAGGTTTGTGCCAAGTAATGGCTCAAACAAGGGATTCAGGGCATTGCCAATATAAACCGCTACAATTCCTGCCAGAATTGCCCCGATCAAGTAAAGGGTAAAGGATGAAAGCACTGGCACACCCCGAAAGCGTTTCAACCATCGCCCAATGTAAATTAATGCCAAACCGCCCAGTATTGTGCCAAAGCCCACCACCAGCAGACCTCTGGCATCTCCATTCACCCATCGGTAAGTAATATCGGCAGCAGTATATGCACCAATTCCGTAAAACCCCCATTGCCCAAGGCTGAATTGACCATTAAAGCCGTAAATCAAATTTAACCCCAAGGCAACCATGGTCATGGCACAGGCCTGGAACAGTAAACCGCTGTCGAAATTGGTTAATAATTGAAAACCGCCGATGTTTGTCAGTGCTAACTGGATCACACCAAAGGCAACGATTACGCCGATAATCTTAACCCAGCGGTTTGGACGAGCCAGCACCCACAAAAGACCATATAAATAAGCCAGAATTCCAATAATTTTTACAATTGAACCCAAAAGAAATCCAAGTTCCATCAGGGCTCTCCTTTTAGACTTTCTCTTTTTCCGGTTCGCCGAAAATACCGGTTGGGCGGATGAGAAGCACAATGATTAAGATAGTAAAAGCAACCGCATCACGCATCGGAGTGGAAATGTACCCCATGGTCATGGCCTCAGCTTGCCCCATAATCAAGGCCCCCACAAAAGCGCCCGGAATACTGCCAATCCCGCCTAAAACCGCTGCCACAAAGGCCTTCAAGCCGGGCAAAATACCTAATTGAGTCCAGATTGAACTGTATGCAATTGCATACAAAACTCCACCCAAACCGGCAAACGCCGCTCCTATTGCAAAGGAAAAAGAGATTACCGAATCCACATTAATACCCATCAAGCGGGCCGCGGGTTTATCGTAAGAGGAAGCGCGCATGGCAATCCCAATTTTGGTGCGCCTGACCAGGAATTGCAAAAAGATCTGCACGAGAATAGAAGCAATCATAATAATGACCAGAATATTCGAAAAAGTAATTGCACCATCCGGTGGCGCTTCTCCGGGTTTGATCAGATGAATTCCATCCTTGATATACCATGCAACCACTTCAAAAGGTCTTTCATAAGGAATGAAACGAGGTGAAAAAACGAAATTTAATGCCCCAAAATATTCAAGGAAGAAAGAAACACCAATGGCTGTGATCAGAGCCGCGATGCGGGGAGCATCCCGTAAGGGTTTATAGGCAACCCGCTCAATCGTGATTGCGAGAGCAGAGCAAATCACCATTGAAAGTAAAATGACCGTGATAGAACCGATCACCACACCCAACCCGGGTGAAATTTGCGGGAAAGCCGCCAGCGGCCATTGATGCAGACGAAAGCGGGCAACCGCAAAATAGGATACGAAGGCACCTACCATGAACACATCGCCATGGGCAAAATTAATCAGTTTAACAATGCCATAAACCATCGTATATCCCAGAGCGATCATGGCGTACACAAAACCTAACTGCAAGCCGCTGATGAAAAATTGGGCAAAGAGGGTCGGCTGGCGAATCAGGTTGCTGATTAAAATAACTGCAACAAGAATTCCGAGGATGATGAAAAAGCCTTGACCAACCCAGGCAAGAGGGGGTCGTTTTTTCTTTTTAGGCAAAGCAATTGTTACCTGAGATGAACCGCTCAACTGTTGCATCGGTCGAGCACCTCCAAATTATGAATAACATCTTCCAACAATAGAAATAAAGGGAACTTTATCAAACCAAAATTGGAGGGCAACTCGTGGCTGCCCTCCACGGTTTGGTTAGAAGTTTGAAGAACTAGGGGTTAACAATGGTCTCGAACTTAACCCCGTCGGGTTTAACTGCCAGCAACGCGGCTGATTTAATGGGATTGTGGTTGGCATCAAAGGTGATGTTACCGGAAACTCCCTTGAAGTTGATCTTTTCAAGGGTTTCCCTCACCTTGGCTGTATCGGTTGTACCCGCATCATTGATCGCTTGCAGTAAAACATTGGTGGCATCATAAGCCAGCGCAGCCAGGGCATCCGGCACTTTGGGATTGCCGCTCTCATCCTTGTATTTTTCACCGTAGGCCTTCAGGAAGTTGACCACTTCGGGGCGGGGGTCATCCGGTGAATAGTGATTGGTGAAGAAACCACCTGCCGCGGAAGCCAGATCCAGGTCAGGCGAGTCCCAACCATCACCACCGATGAACGGCACATTGATGCCCTTCTCTTTTGCCTGTTTGGTCACCAGATTGACGATGTTGTAATAATCCGGCAGGTAGACCACATCCGGCTTGGCCTCGGCAATTTTGCCAAGGATGACCGAGAAGTCGGTGTCGGTAGCCGTGTAGGATTCGGTTCCAACCACCTTACCGCCCATCATTTCAAAGTTCTTGGCAAATTCGGTGGCAAGCCCCTTCACATAGTCGTTAGCCTGATCCAGCATAACGAAGGCTGTTTTGGCACCCAATTGTTCGATGGCAAATTTCGCACCCACATACCCCTGGAAGGGATCAATGAAGCAGGCCCGGAAGATGTAGGGTTTCACATTCCCATTAGCATCCACAGTAACCTGTTCATTAGTGGAGGTGGGGCTGATTTGAATCACGCCTTTGGAGTTGGCAATTTCGGAAACCGGAATGGATGCTTTAGAGCATACCTCACCAACGATGAATTTGACGCCATCCTGATCAATGACTTTGTTTGCAGCATTGACCGCAGGATCGGGCGTGCACTGGCTGTCCTCAACAATCGGGACGATCTTCATGCCTAACACACCGCCCTTGGCATTCCATTCATCAATTGCCATCAAGGCACCATCGCGGGTGGATACCCCAAAGGTCGGCACTGGGCCGGACAACGGCGCAAGAATAGCCACTTTCAATTCTTGCTGCTGTCCGCCGGTACTGCCGCCCTGCGCACACGCTGAAAGTATCAGGGCTGCAACGATCAACAAACTAAAAAACTTCACGAAACGCATTTTCTCCTCCATAGTTTGGCAAATGAATGATTGAAGATATTCAGTTTTTATCCCCCGCCGGCATCGGACATTATTTGCACCTACGATCATGACTCTTTATATAGAGCAATACCACCTCCTTCCCAAAAGGCACAACTTTTCACATATTAATGATAAAAAAAGAGGGAATTAATCGAAAGCAGCAATTTCGTTGTTGCTTGAAATTGCATAGTGCATATAATAGAGAAACATGCTCAAATTGTCAAGTGTTAAACTTCCTCTAATTTTTGAAGCATTGCTTGACATTTACACTCACAAATTGTAATATTGACCTGTAAGCCATTCCCCTTTTGTCCAAACCAAAATACCGGGAGCCAACAAATTATGTTGCGGAAAAAACTTGCCCAACCGAATGTTGTTATTATTTTATTTATCATCCAGTTTTTTCCAATTTTGCTCCTCCCTCCTGAATCGTATTCGCCCGCAACTCAGGAATGGTGGTTGCCGCTACTTCTAGCCATTTTTGCCTTAATTGCCTCGATACAGTTGGTCTTTCGCGGGGCCGTCCAACTCTGGCCGTGGTACCTCATTTCCTTTGCTCACGGCTTTAATATCATCAGCCGATTGATGTTGCTGATGCCGCGCGCTTCTATTTTGGTGGATGGGGCAGTCCGTTTAAACGTTTCGTATGTTTCCCTCACCCTGCTTAGTATTTTTCTTTCGGCTTTGTATCTGCTCTACACCGACCTGCCGGAAGTCCGCATCAGCCTGATTAATCGCCGCGTCGCTTCAAACGGCTAGGAATTGCTTTCCAAAAAATGGGTGCCCCGTTGCGCTGTACACTTCGCACGGGGCACCCGACTTAAGATTGGGATGACTTCACCCTACATCTTCCATCCCATCCGAGTCTGTATTTAGCATGTCCAGAAAAACATCCACAACCCGAGGATCAAAATCGGTACCTGCACAGCGCTTTAATTCCGCAACCGCATCTCGGAAAGACAAGGCCGGGCGATAAATTCGATCAGTAGTCATCGCCCCAAAAGCATCCACCACCTTCAAAATCCGGGCACCCAGCGGTATCGCATCTCCGCTTAATCCATAAGGATAGCCTGACCCATCAAAATGTTCGTGATGAGCCAACACCAGTTTGGCAACCTCACTTAATCCATGTACCAGCCGCAGGATTCGCGCCCCAATTTCCGGGTGTTGACGCATGATTGCCCATTCTCGCTCGGTCAGCGGGCCGGGTTTGTGCAGAATTTGATCCGGGATTCCAATTTTGCCAATATCATGTAATAAAGCAGCCCTTCGAATATCCTGTATTTCGCGAAAAGAACATCCCATGCGCAGTGCCACCTGTTCAGCAATGCGGGTTACTCTACGGCAGTGCGATCCGGTAGATAAATCTCTGGATTCAAGGGCTTTAGCCAAAGCCAGCACAATTTCTACTGCCGACTCTTCTTCCGTGAGTGCCAGACCTTCCCGCTGAATGGCCTGCGCGGCTTGTTCGGCAAACATCATTGCCAGCGGTAATCGCTGTTCAATGGAATGAAAGCGGTCGAACGATAAACCAAAGATCCCAACGGGCTCAGTTTCCAACCTCATTGGAAATAGCATCAGGTTTTCATTGGCTTGCAACTTCAACAAACGCCGTTCTTCCGATCCTAAGATGTTTTCTCGATAACCGATCAATATCGGGCCGTCATTGAGAACGACCCTTTGAAGAAAATGATTCAAATGGGGATAATTGCGTAACACACCGTTGGAACGGTTCAATAAAGTTTGAGACTGATAAGACGCCTGCCGATGAAAAGTACCATCTGCACATAAAACTAAAACCTGACAATGCTTAACATCCAGAAGTTCAACTGCTTTAACCGTGATTTCAAAAAGCAAACTGGACGATCCTTCAACCTGCAGCCATTGTGCAGCCAGATCGCCCGACTCCCCCCAAACCTCTGTGACAAGAGGGGTTTTTATTTTGCCAAGGCGGTTGAAAAAATCACCGCCAAAATAAAGATTCCCTGTAATCATGGAGTCCATTCCTTGTGAGCAGAAACGCGGGCTTCGATGCACGGGCAGGGAAACAGTTTCCGGTATCCCCATACCTAGTTAATGAAGTTATCCATTAATCTCCACACACCGCTGACTGAACCGAGCGGTTGGCATTGTAACCACTTAACTGAGAGGCAAAGTCTGCCAGGGAAGTAGCCCGAATGGCAACCAAACGGGAACGATCTTCGTTGCTGAGCTGGAATGCCTCACCACCAAACCCTGCGGCCAGTGCTTTGGCAGGATTGCTGAGTAATAACTGGCGGAACTGGGCGCTGATAACAGCAGCGGTGAGAATACGGCCATATTCTTCTGAAACATCCCGATAATTGGTTTTTCTCGTTTCCAAAAGCGTGGGTGTCATCGTTAAGTCTCCTTTCTCGAATTTCGTTCTGCCTGTCCACCGACTGACCATAACAACCAGAAGGCTCCAATGGCGATCAACACATCTCCCGCGCTGAAAGCGACCCGATAATAAGGATTGTCTGGCGTTCGGAAGCGGTCTGAAAGAAATTCGAGTTTGGTTTGTTCAAGCGGGAGCACAATATCTTTCCCTGTTCCTAACCGCTCGCCGACCTCCCAACCCGCCGTAGCAGGGTCGCCCCGCAGCCACTGAACGGTCTCGGGGCTGATGGGCATAAAGCCGCCGTTCAGACTGATGACCAACAGATTCAGCACCAGGCCGATCGTCAGCAGCCAGAAACCGGGAATTTTCCGATTGAACCATGCGAAGATAAGCAGGATGAATTGTGAAAGTACTAGACTGATGCTTGCCGCCTCATCCGGGTAAATGGTTCTGGTTGGGGGAAACCCGAAAGCCAGCCATTGGATGAAGAGGGCCACCAGCACCATCCAACCATATCGAAACTGGAAAGGACGGTAAGGGCGGTTGTTGATTTTTGCTCGAATTAGCCCAAGACCCAGGCCTGCAATGACGGCTGTGAGGAGTATCATTCAAGCAAAAGTTTTGTCTGGGTAGATTACCAGCCCGGGAAAGTGAAGATCCGATTGATGATGCCGCCACCGGCTTCCGGAGCACCTGAACCCAAAACAAACATCGCAACCGTCAGAACGAACAACACGACACGGGAATTGATCTTTTTCATTTCAGCCTCTCCTTTTTTGTAATTAGATACCTTCAGTTTAATCAGGGGTAGGCTTCCAAAGAGGCTTCCGTAAACCGGTTTTGAGGCTGTTTTGCGAGGTTCTAATGTTAACGTTTTGTTAACGTTTGATCGAACCGACTTCATGTATCGGCTTCAGTTTTGCGGCGATTGCGGGTTAATAAATCATAAAGCGTGATTGTTTGCGGGCTTGGTTCACTACCCAGTTCTTTCTCCAAGAGGGCACTTAAAGCCTTGTACTGCTTAACCACCATATTCACATTTCCCATGCTGGCATAACAACGCATCATTAACTGATGGACATGCTCGTTAACTGGATCAAACTGGAGATATTTGTTTGCAAATACCAGCGCTTCCACCGGTTGAGAAGTTTCCAAATACAACTCAACCAGCCGCTTCAAGGCGGTTATATACTTCTGGTGTAAGCGTTCTCTTTCAACAAGTACCCACTCCTCGTTGATTTCCGGCAAAAAATCTCCCTTGTAAAGTTCAACCGCCCGGCGGTAATGTAAAATTTCCTGTTCCGGTTTACGGGCAAGTCCCGCAAGTTGGATTTCGCGATTGAAGGTTTCGAAATCAGCCTCGTAATCCATGGCACGGTTAAAGTAATAAATATCATCTTCAAACACCACCACATCCTTACCAGCAGCGTGCCTTAGGCGGTAAATCGTGTTCTTAAATCGGATTCTTAACTCCGCGGGACTGATGTCCGGCCAAAAGATCAATCCAATTTGCTCTTTGGTCAACCCTTCCGGGTGCAGCATTAACAACAGCATCAAATCGCGCGCCGTTTGGGAACGCCATTCCAAGCCGGTAATAATATGATCTCCAAGAGAAATCTGGATTCTTCCAAAAGTTAAAATAGTCAACTCGGGAGGAGATACCGGAACTTCCTGAGAGCGTTGCCTGATTTGTTTTCGGGCATTGGGCAAATGTCTGGCATGCTGGCGAATCACCTTCAGGAATGGTACTGAAAGAACCCGCACTGCCTCCGGCAGCATATCTTCATCTTGAAGAACTCTCCCCAATACTTCACCGCTGCTTCCAATCAAATGGTGAAATTTGACATCTTGAACCACCGGCAGTAATTCTTCCATGCGACGTTTGAGCTCAATTTCATCCCCCATTCGCACAACTACTGCCAGCAATAACATCCGGCAGCGAATGGCTTCGACATGATGCCTTTCCAGCGAAAAATAGGTCTCGGCTTCTTCAAGATTGCAACGGGCAGCCTCATAATCCTCTTTAGATATGGCAATCTTCCCGGCAATCCATTTGCACAACGCTTCTTCATACAGAGAACCCGCATCAACCGCAGCCTGCCAGGCAGAATTCAGGATGTTTTCTGCTTCAGTAATCTGATTGCGGACTAATTGCAAATCACTCCTGACCAGAGTCAAATAGAAACGAAGGAACTGATCCTCAACTTGTTGGATTAATTGAGTGGCTTTCTGGTAGGCTTGCTCTGCTTCGACAAAAGCCCCTACATCCTTGAACAAATCCCCCAGGCTGGTCAGCGCGTACGCTTCCAAGCGGTTATAACCGCCCAATCTGGCGTACTGAATCGCCTTTTCCAATTCCTCCAGCGCTGTTTCATACATCCCTGCCAGTGAATGCAGGACACCGAGGTTATTCAGCAAGTTAGCCTGCCAGATTAAGTTACCGCTGCTCTGATAAAACAGTAAGGTGTCTTTGTAGATTTTTTCAGCATGTTCGAGGTTGCCAAGATAGCGATAAACCATGGCAATTTCCATGGCTACCTTAGCCGCAGATTCCTCATCCCCGAGGTCAAAAAAAATGTCTCTGGCCTGGATCAGCCAGGATAATGACTGATTGATTTTTCCAAGGTAGTGCAGAACTGTTCCCTTGGCGTGCAAGGCGGTTGCATAGAGATGTTTTTCGGCTGGGAGATGGGACAGTACCTGGAGGGCTTTTTCGGCATCTTCTAATGCACGGGCATAATCCCCCTGCATCCGGTAAGCACCTGACCGCCGTATCAACGTATGGGCGTATAATGTAGTCTCTGCCTCTGAGCACAAGGTGAGAGAGTGGTTGAACGCTTCAATTCCACCCCGCACATCCCCCAGCATTACCCGAACCACCCCTTGAATGGATAATAACAAGGGAGAACGCTCAATATACAGAGATGGTAAATCCTCCAACCAGGCTTGCAGGGTAAGGATTCGGCCTTTGGAAACCATAATCGCACCGGCTCGTTCGATCAGACGGGCTTTGGCTTCTTTGTTTCCAATTCGCTCATAAATTTGATAAGCGCGTTCCCATTCCCCTACTTCCTGATAATATTCTGAAAGGCGATTGAGAATCCGCTGACCCTCGTCAGGAAACTCTTTAAACAAACGGTTTTGAAGAAAATCCCGAAATAGATGATGATAACGCAGCCAGATCCGATCTTCTTCAATAACCGGTAAAACAAACAGATTATTTCGTTGAACTTCCTCCATCAAGAGCTGCCAGTCCATTTGGAGGTTCAAGCCTTTGCCCAGTACTTCTTCGCAAATCCGGATATCAAATTCCTCGAATAGTGAAGTCCGATATAAAAATTTTTTCAGTTCTTCTCGCTGTTGCTCTAAGACCTGCTGGGCAAGATAATCATAAATACTCACGCCGGCAACTTTTTTTGCCTGAAAACGGGTTTTTATCTGACCGTTTTCCACCTGCGTAGAAAGAACCAAGCCGGTGATCCATCCCTCGGTCAGGTTTGAGAGTTCTTCAACCTGCTGTTCCGAAAGCGAAATGCCAAAATTCTGTAGGTACAAATTTCGGATCTCTTCCGGTTGAAACGCAAGTTCTTCAAAACCAATACCGCCAACCATTGAGCGGGCTACCAGCAGGGGCATATCAGCCAGAGGGAGCAGCCTTCGCGAAGAGATAAACACGTGGCAGTTTTCATCTGCTAACAGCAAAAAACGATTGATGAAATAGTTAACTTCCTGGACATGCTCAACCAGATGATAATCATCAATCACCAGAATAAAATGTTCATCTATCGTTTCGTAAATATCATTGACAATCAATGAAACTAACGACTCCAGATTTAGCCTTTCCTGCGGCATGGCATTCAACGCCGGGATACTGTTTCTACCAAAGTTGGGAAATACCACCTGAATAGCAGAGATAAATCCCGCAATAAACCGCTGTGGTTCGGCATCCATGGTATCCAGAGAAAGCCAGCACACCGGCATTTGATTTTGATGGGCAAAATCAATCAAAAGAGTCGTCTTTCCATAACCGGCCGGAGCAGCGATGATGATCAAGCGGTTGTCGCTTAACTCATCGAGGTAAGAAATTAAGCGCTGCCGCGTCAGAATATCTGCTCGGCGGCGCGGCAGGATGACTTTCGTACGGGTAACCGGTATGGATAGTTCTGCCATGATAATTTCAATAAAAAGACAAGCACGTGCTGGTAAGTGGACAAAGAAATTTCCTTCTTTGCCTTGACCGCGCTCTAATAAAATAAGTTTATCCTTTTTTATAATTTTTCTAATGGAATCGGTATTATCATAACAAAAAATTCATACGCTGAATACCACCTTTCGTCATATTTTGAAAATTCCGATAATGGTATGATTATGTGCATAGATAAAGCCGAGTATTATTCTCAACCTCAATTTCACCCACAGGAATAGATCATGGAATATAAATTCTTAGGCAAAACAGGTGTCAAGGTTTCTTCTTTGTGTTTTGGTACAATGTCCTTTGGGGGAGATGCCGACCCCGACACATCGGCGCAACTCTATCAAATATGCCGGGACGCGGGGATCAACTTTTTCGATTGCGCCAATGTGTATGCCGGCGGCAAATCCGAAGAAATTTTGGGAAAGTTGATTCACAGCCATCGGGACGAAGTCATCATCACCAGCAAGGTATACTTCCCGGTAGGTGAAGATGTCAACGCCCGCGGAGCATCCCGCCGTCATATCATGCGATCGGTGGAAGCATCTTTAAGACGGCTGAATACTGATTGGATTGATATTTACTTCATTCACCACTTTGACGACTTTACCGATTTAGAACAAACGCTGCGTGCGCTGGATGATCTGGTTCAGCAGGGCAAAATTTTATACCCGGCCGCCAGTAATTTTGCCGCCTGGCAAATCATGAAAGCATTGGGGATTTCACAACAACATGGTTGGGCTGCTTTTGAAGTAATTCAGCCCATGTACAATCTTGCCAAACGACAGGCTGAGGTCGAAATCTTACCCATGGCGCAGGCGGAACAACTCGCCGTTATTCCTTACAGCCCTTTGGGTGGCGGCCTGTTGAGCGGCAAATATGGTTTAGACAAAAAGCCGGAAAGCGGCCGGCTGGTCGAAAATAAGATGTACCAGATTCGCTACGGCGATCCTTCACTATACGCCCTCGCTGAACGGTTTAGCGAACTGGCCAGGTCATACGGCTATGAGCCGGCCCCTCTCGCGGTAGCCTGGGTGGCCAGTCACCCGGCAGTCACTGCTCCCATTATTGGTGCTCGCCACCCCGATCAATTAAGACAGATCCTCAAATGTCTGGAAATTGAAATGACCCCCGAACTTCGCGCCGAAATTTCGGCGCTTTCTCCTGAACCACCCCCCGCTACTGACCGTAATGAGGAAAGAACCCCATATCAATATGGCTCACGGTAATCATCTCCGCCATTTTCCCTTCTTAAAATCAGGAAAATGGCGGAGATTTCTCATCCTTAATCGCTGACCATCTCCAAGACGGTCTGCTTACCCGATAGATCCGTGCGGAACACAAAAATGGTTCCACCCGCTTCAAGCAAAATGCGAAAACCGGGTGTAATGACCATATTACAATTGATACCGGGCTGCTCGATGCCAAGGCAACTATCCGGCCAGTCCACTTTTTCTATTGAAACCCAACGCACAAATTCAGGATTGACATTCAGGCGGTTGGCCAGCACAGTTTGAGCCTGTTTTAGCGCCAGCGGCACAATCCGCATCCGCTCCCCGCTTTGATCGCTGCGGAACTCGTATTGAGTACCCTCCAGCGAAATGATGCCCTGATAACCCTTAATGATCATTTCTGCGCATTGCTCATCCACAGACGGGAGCCCCATACAGGTATTGGAATAATCTAACTGGGTAATTTTATTGAATTCAATTTGATCGGATTCCACCTTCAAATTGCGGGTTAGCGAGTCCAGCACACCAACCGGCAACTCTACTTTTATCGGCTGAGGCGTTGATTCCTGCCCATTACAGGCTGTCAGAGCAAGAGCCAGCAACAACAATGAAATGACTAACTTTCTCATCAATTTCCTTCTCCTCGATGCAGGTTTATAATCACTTTTCAGCAACACCCCAATTTTAGTCATTTTTTACGATTTGCGCTTAAAATTATTTTTTAATTATTGTATGGTTTTATCGGCTGGAATTGGAGAACAATGGTCAACATCAAACAAGTTCGTGAAATCCGTCCACGTTTGGATGATGAATTTAATCCCGGCGCTTTTGTACCGCGCACCCCCGCTATCGCCGAAGCCTACCGCTGGGGTAAAGAACTTCACGCCGGCCAACTTCGCCTGAGTGGTGAACCCTATTTTGAGACCCATTGTGCCTGGGTAGCCGCATTTGTGGATAAACTGGTTGCCAACGAGGCCTGGACAATTGCCGCTCTGCTCCACGACAGCGTCGAAGATCAGGGCGAGAGTTTAGAACGGATTAAGCAGCACTTCCCCGGTCAGTTGGGGGAAGAGGTGGCTTATATTGTGGATGGGGTTACCAAAATCAGTGCCCCCCGCGACGGGCGTTCCCGCGAAATAGAGACGCTGCGAAAAATTGCTCAATACCGCGAGCCCGGTGTTTTTCTGGTCAAACTGGCCGATAAAAGCCACAATCTGCTTACCCTGCATCACATGCCAGCCCATAAAAGGCAGCAAAAAGCCAGTGAAGCCATTCGCGCCTACGGTAAACTGGCGGGTATTTTGAACTGTTACCGCTGGCGGCGCTGGATCGAAGACCTCGCGTTTCCGTACGCCGAGCCGGAAACTTACGCCTATGTCAAGTCCATGATCGACTCAGACCCGCGCCTGGATTTGAATTTCATCAATCCCATGATGGAGCAATTGGCCGGCATCATGGAAAAAAGCGGCTTAAACGGCTCGGTTGAAATCATCGTCAATGGCTACTGGCAATCTTGGCAAAAACTGCGCCGCATGGCGCGCGCCCGCAAAACCTCCATGAATTCGTTTCGGGATGTGAATGACATCATCAGTTTTCGGTTAGTCGTGGAGGAAGAAGACGAAGGCGCTTGTTATCAACTGTTACCGCGAGTTAACCGCTTTTTAGGCCCCTATCTCGATCAAAATCGCTTTGATGATTACATCGCCTGCCCCCAAAACGGTTACCGCGCCTTACAAATTACCGCCTGGCTGCCAGATTTAGGGGCAGTGGAAGTGGCCATTGCCACCCGCGACATGGAAGGAGAAAATCATTGGGGGGTTGTTTACGCCATCCAGAAAGGCAAAGATATCAGTCATTACCGTCCTGTCGAGATTCTAACCCCCACCGGCGGGGCGCGTTTTCTTCCCGAAGGTTCAACCGTGCTTGACGCCGTGGCTTCCATTCAGCAGGAATTTCTTCTCGATAAAATCAGCGCCGTCAAGGTCAACGGGGCACTTGTCAGGCTTTCCGATCGGGTTCGTTCCGGTGATGTCGTAGAAGTCATCACGGACGGTACCCGTCAGCCTCCCAGTGAAGAATGGCTGGCTTATGCCAACAACTCCACCACGCGCCTGCTGCGCTCAGTTCTGGTTACCGAAGCCCTGAAAAAAAGCGCAGAAAAAGGCCGGCAGATGATCAAACCGGTGCTGGTTAATCAGGGCATTCTCTCGCTGGAAGATGTGCAGGTGCTCGACCCGGTGCGATTTGACATCCTGCTGGAAAACTTAGCCGCTTCCAGTTTAGAAGACCTGTACGCCTCAATCGGCTCAGGGGCGATTCGTGAATTAGATTTTGCAGATGCCCTGATTAATGCCGGGATCACTCAACAAAACCTGAACTGGACAACCATTTCGATTACGGGCACCAAAAATGCCAATCGGCCGGGTGTGCTGGCCAGGCTTGCTCATCTGGTTTCTCAGGCAGGTGGCAACATCCTCCGCTCAATCAACGACACTCAGCCGGACGGCAGCTTTTACCTGCGGTTGGTGATCAAAAACCTGACGCCTTCAAAGCGGGAAGCCTTACGACTGGCTTTTTTGAATGCCGATATTGAAATTGCATCGCTGGAGGTTGCCTGAGGGACATGCAGATTGCAATCCTATCGGACACTCATAATCATCTGGCAAACCTCCAAAAGGCTTTACGAATAATCGAAGATGAGAATATCCAAACGGTTATTCATTGCGGAGATGTCACAACCACCGAAACCCTTGCATTACTCTCCCCCTGCAAAGTTATTTTGACTTACGGTAACGGCGATTTTTCCAGCGGGGAAATGAGAAATACCTTATTGAGGTTGAATCCCGAATCTTACGCCGGATCGGTATTTCAGGGAGAAATAGACGGCTTGATGATTGCAGTAACCCACGGTCATCACCTTTCCCAATTTCAAAATCTAATTAATAGCCAACAATTTGACTGGATATTTTTTGGGCACAGCCACCGCCGTGAAGATCGCTTGCAAGGCAGGACGCGACTCGTCAATCCCGGCGCACTAGGAGGATTACACAAAGAAGAACGATCCTTTTGCATACTGGATACCCAAACCCGACAAATCCTTTTTATTTTATTAGAATAACCCGACTGGAAGCGATTTCGACTATAATCTGAGTTAATGATGCCTATGATTACACCCCTTGTGATTGCGATTGCCGGAGGATCCGGCTCCGGTAAAACGACCGTTGCTACTGAAATCCTTAAGCGCGTAGGATCGCACCGCATCGCCTACCTCCCCCATGATGCCTATTACCGCGATCTGAAAGACCTCCCCCCCGCCCAGCGCGAACTGGTCAATTTTGACCATCCCAATTCCCTGGAAACCTCATTGATGATAGAACACATCCGCAAGTTAAAGAATTGGGAGGCCATCGAACTGCCGGTGTATGATTTCACCACTCACACCCGCACCAACCGCACCATTCACATTGAACCTCAGCGTGTCATTCTGGTAGAAGGCATCCTCATTTTTGCCGAACCGGCCCTGCGGGAATTATTCGATGTAAAAATCTTTGTGGATACCGATCCCGATCTGCGCTTTATCCGCCGCCTGGAACGGGATATCCGCGAACGCGGGCGCACTACCGAATCGGTCATCCGCCAGTATCTCAATACTGTCCGTCCCATGCACATGGACTTTGTGGAACCATCCAAACGCTATGCTGATGTCATCATTCCGGAAGGGGGATTCAATACGGTTGCTCTGGATATGGTGATTTCACGGATTGAAACCCTGCTGGAGAAAAAAGAACACAACCCGGATGAGTAAAGAAACCCGCCTCAAAATTGCGCGCATTCTTGCCCTGCTCTTTGTGGTGGGTCTGACCATTTTCCTTTACCTCAATCGTGAAAGAGTCCGGGAACTGGAAGCGTTGGGGTATCCCGGTATTTTCCTGGTTTCTTTGCTGGCGAATGCGACTTTAATTCTCCCGGTACCGGGAGTTTTATTTACGTCTGCAATGGGCGCAGTCTTCAACCCGTTTTGGGTGGCGATTGCGGCTGGAACAGGGGCAGCACTAGGGGAGATTTCAGGCTATCTGGCCGGTTTCAGTGGCCAGGGAATTGTTGAAAAAACTCAATGGAGCGAGAAATTCGAACGCTGGATGCGCAAATACGGTCCGATAACCATTTTAGTACTTTCCTTCGTTCCAAACCCCATTTTTGATGTGGCCGGCATAACGGCCGGCATCCTTAAGATGCCGCTATGGCAGTTTCTTCTTTTTTCCTGGATTGGCAAAGTCTTGAAAATGCTCGTGTTTTCATACGGAGGATCTTTCATCCTGAATCTCTTCCCTTTTTAACTTCTGAATGAGCAGGGAGGCAGCATGAATTTCATCAATCGCATTGATCGCTATCTGGAAGAACACCTCAACCAGAGCATTGCCGAGTTAAGCCGCCTGTGCGAACAGCCCAGCGTATCTGCCCAGAACTGGGGAATTGAAGACACTGCCCGGATGGTCGAGAAAATGCTGAAAAAGCGCGGGTTTGAAACACAAATCATCCCCACCGATGGCGCACCGGTTGTGACTGCATTTCGCGCCGGCCGGTCTGAGCGTACCGTCTTATTCTATAATCACTACGATGTTCAGCCGCCTGAACCACTCGAATTATGGGAATCCCCACCTTTTCAACCCACCCTGCGGGATGGCATGTTGTTTGCCCGCGGTGTCAGCGATGATAAAGGTCATCTGGTCAGCCGCTTGTTTGCCATTGATGCCTTACTGGCTGAGCAAGGGGAACTTCCTTGCAACGTTCGTTTCGTGGTAGAGGGCGAGGAAGAAATTGGCAGTCCCAGCCTCAAACCATTCATGCAAAAGTATGCCGCCGAGTTAAGCGCGGATGCCTGCATTTGGGAATTTGGCGGAGTGGACCATCGCGATGTGCCGGTTCAATATCTCGGTTTGCGCGGTTTATGTTATGTTGAACTTAGTGTGGAAACCGCCAATCAAGATGTGCATTCTGGTCTGGGTGGTTCAATTTTTCCCAATGCTGCCTGGCGGCTGGTGTGGGCTCTAAATACGCTCAAATCTCCCGATGAAACCATCCGCCTGCCCGGCTTCTACGATAAAGTCCGCCCCCCATCCGAACGTGACCTTCAATTATTTGAATTAATGCCAGAAACAGCAGACGAATATCGCAGCCGCTATGGGATTAAAGAATTCCTCAAAGGGATGAGCGGTGGAGTGGAATTGCGGGTTGCCGAAAGCATGTTACCCACCTGTACAATTTGTGGATTAACCTCCGGTTATCAAGGTCCCGGTTCTAAGACCGTTCTACCCGCCCGCGCCAGCGCAAAAGTGGATTTTCGGCTGGTGCCAGACCAGACTCCCGAAGAAGTCTTACAGCAGTTGCGCCAGCATCTGGATGATCATGGTTTCAGTGATATACAAATCACTTACCTTGGCGGCGAGGCACCCGCTCGTACCGATCCCGATCATCCCTTCGTCCAGTTAGTCGTCAAATCAGCCGCGGATGTTTACGGTCAGCCCATGCAAATTATTCCGATGAGCGGTGGTTCAGGCCCCAACCACCTCTTCATCGAAACCCTGCATGTCCCGATCGTAACAGCCGGAATCGGTTACCCGGGTTCTCAGGCTCATGCCCCTAACGAGAATATCCGCCTCGATCTTTACTTGAAAGGCGCCAAACACATTGCCCGAATTTTACTGCTGTACGGACAGGAAACCTCCGCCTCATAACAACAACGGGAAAATCCCTTAATTTGTGATGACTTCAAGTGGGTCTCCGACCCGCACATTTAACTGTTTCTGGGCATTGCCGTTGACCACGCACACACTCAAATAACCAGAACTATCGAACATGGAAATTAAAGAACCGGCTGGCGCTTCACCAAACGTTCGCGTAAATCGCTCAATTTCCGTGCCGGCAATCATCACCTTGCGAATTTCGCGGTCACCTGCATCTTGAACGGTCAGATTACTGATCAAATTACCAAACACATCTGCCATTAAGACCTGCGCCAGCCAGCCAGTTGGAGTTCGGCGAGGCTTTGGAACGTCTACACGCACAAGATCGCGGCTCTTTATGTTACTACCCATCTCATCCAGCGGCACTCCGTTGATCAGATGGGCAGCACACGGTGCAAATATATCCCGACCATGAAATGAACGACTCACCTCCGGCAGCCAGAAGCGCGGTTCGTTCAATTCCACCACATGGATGGGTTCTCCCGATTTTTCAGCCTTTTCCAGCGGCAGCGTAAGCAACCCGTTATCCGGGGCTACAAAATAAAATTTGCCAATGCGCGCCGCAATTGCCCGCCGTTGCGTACCTACCCCCGGATCTACAACCGCAACGTGGACGCTGCCTTCGGGGAAGTATGCGTATGCCTGCCCCAGAATCAACGCGCCATGCAGCACATTTTGAGGTTCAATCCAATGGGTCAGATCGGCAATTTGCACTTGAGGGGCAATCTTCCAGATCACCCCTTTCATAATTCCAACAAAGGCATCCCGATCGCCAAAATCGGTCAACAGGGAGATTACTGGCATCTCTCAACCTTCGATGTGGCTACTTTTTCCCGTTGGTTTTCTTGATAGATTTACCGCCGTTTCCTTTGACCTTAATCTCTTCACGCATTTTCTCGATCCGGCGTTGAAGATAGGGAGAAAAGAACCCAAAGTATCTCTCCTGCAATTCGGGGAGCATCCAGTCTCGTCCGGTGATCGTCTTACGGCAGTTTGGAGCGCCGCAATGGCATTCAAACTCATCATAATCCGAGGAATCGCTCATGGCATAATCAAAGCAGGCTTCTTCTCCCACTTCGATATCCCGCATGGCTACCAGCGAAATTGGTGAATCCAGACCGCAATTGGGATTGCAGGAATGATTGAAATAATCAGCCGGTTCACCATGAGTTACCGGTATCAAATACAGGTCTTCATGAATCTGGATGCCGTGCGTCTGGCGGTCAACCGGCAGGTATTGTAATTGTTCGCTGGTAACGACCTGACCACCCCACATCGCCAACAGCTCACCAGCGCTGATCGGCTCAATTGCAAAAAGACCAAATCCCCCTTTTTCTGGACACGGACGCAGCTCCAATTTTGGAGAGCAATATGAAAATGTTTGAATCTCCATTTTTCTCCTTTGAAGAAATGACTAGAATGGTTAACCTCGCCGGAGATGCCCGGTCTTTGGTTAAATTGCCATGGTTATTTCACCATGAGCCTGTCCTGGGCGAACCTGAGGTTTGCCCACAAAAAAACACGCCATAACGACCGCCTTACCGCAAGGGTTTTGATCATCCCGTCCTGCGGCGCAATGTCGAGGCAAAAAAATTGGCTCCGCTATCCCGCCTGACGGATAAGCGGTGCCAAAAATCATCTGGCTGCTGTTGGGCTGCCAGATTCTTCGTTACAGCATTTTTAAGGTGCGTAACGGACAGACGCATGCCTTGCCAGGGCAACTTTCGGGTCAGTGCAAACCACACGGATCTGCCTGTAACCGGGCAAATGGATTGCGTTTATTATAATCATTTTTTGCGTGAATGGAAGATGCTGGTATCTTTCAAATTATTTTCTATATGGGCCTCTATAACTAACCACCATGTCGGCGTCGTAATTCTGCCTCAATTTCTTCCAGCTTTATTTCTTTGAGAGAAAACATGACCAGCAGGTGATAAATCAAATCGCCGGCTTCTTCCAGAATTCGCTGCCGTCCCTGTCCCTTGGCTGCCAGAATGAGCTCAATCGCCTCTTCGCCGATTTTTTTGAGAATTTCATCTTCGCCGCTAGCAAACAACGTACAGGTATATGAATCCGGTCTGGGATTTTGGCGGCGTTCCTCAATAATCTGGCTTAACTCTCTCAAAAATTCCATGATTTCACCCACCTTTCTCAATTGCTTCATGGAAACAGGTGACCATTCCTGTATGACAGGTTGGGCCTCTGCGGACAACCCGCACCAACAGGGCATCCCGATCACAATCGGCGATCATCTCGACAACCTGCAGCACATGACCGGATGTTTCACCTTTCATCCATAAGCGTTTTCGACTGCGCGACCAGAAGTGAACCAGACCGGTTCTTCGAGTTAATTCAAGGGACTCACGACTCATCCAGCCCAGCATCAGTACCTGCTGGCTGAAAACATCCTGAATAACTGCTGGAATCAACCCCCTTTCATCGAAAATGAACTCATTTTTCTCGCTCATAACCCTGCTCCTTCCACTAGCCGCACCGGAATTCCCTTACCGGCCAGATACTCTTTTAATACAGGAATTTGTACAATACCGTCATGGAACAACGTGGCTGCCAGGGCCGCATCCGCTGCGCCCGCCTCCAACACCTCGGCAAAATGTTCCATACTACCCGCTCCGCCGGAAGCAATAATCGGTACCGGCAGAGTCTGGCTGAAAGTCCGCGTCAATTCCACATCAAAACCCATTCGTGTACCATCCCGATCCATGCTGGTCAGAAGAATTTCGCCAGCGCCCAAAGCCACCGCCTCCTGCGCCCATGCCAGCGCATCCAATCCTGTTGAGGTCCTGCCGCCGTCTATGATCACCTCCCAACGGGATGATCCGCCGTAGTCTTTGACCTTCTGTACATCAATCGCCAGCACAATGCACTGACTACCAAAGCGGTCGGCCCCCTCTCGAATCAAGCGCGGATTTCGCACTGCTGCAGAATTGATGCTGATCTTATCCGCACCAGCCAGTAATAACTGACGCATATCTTCGACACTGCGAACCCCGCCGCCGACGGTGAGTGGCATGCGAATTTCTTCCGCAACACGCGCCACCAGATCCGCCACTGTCTTGCGCCCCTCAGGTGTTGCCTGAATATCGAGAAAGACCAGTTCATCCGCGCCTAACCTGTCATACAGAGCAGCCTGCTGGAGCGGGTCACCGGCGTCGCGCAGGGAGACAAAATTAATTCCCTTAACCACCCGTCCGTCCTTAATATCCAGACAAGGGATAATCCGTTTAGCCAGCATCTGAAAACTCCTTCAACACTTCGGATAAATTCAATTCACCGGAATACAAAGCCCGCCCGATGATCACTCCCGTTAAACCGTTGTTTCTGGCTTGATGAATCTCGTTGATCATGCTTACGCCGCCTGCCAGCACCACTCGCAAGTTTGAGTCTCGGCTAAACCTTAAGGCTAAATCAAGGTTGGCTCCGCTCAACACACCGTCCCGTTCAACATCGGTGACTATCACCCAGCGCAGCCCTGCCTGCACCAAACCTTCCATCCACTCCTCTGGCTGCCTTTCCGTACTTTTCATCCATCCATGCGTTTGTATCCTGCCAGCCCGCAAATCCACGCTCACTGCGATTCGCTCAGCCCCCCACCGCCGAAGAACATCCCTGACGATTTGTGGTTGTTCAACGGCCAGTGTCCCTAAAATCACCCGATTAACCCCCATTGCCAAAAGCGATTCAATCGCCTTCATTGAGCGCAAACCTCCGCCTACTTGAACCTTCCCTTCAAATTCTGGCGTAATTTCCAAAATCTGCGCTATGGCTGTTTCATTTTTCTTCGCCCGTTGTTCATCGCCAAACGCCCCATCTAGATTAACGACATG
>DLXG01000243.1 GCA_003448875.1 Anaerolineaceae bacterium | reverse complement strand
CCACCGCCCCGCGCACCCGTTCGGCCATGCGCAAACCCTGCTCCAGCGTGATGCCCGGCATGATGATGGTGAATTCCTCGCCGCCGTAGCGTGCCAGCGTATCGCTGCTGCGCAGGCGGTGGCGGATGCGTTCGACCAGAATCGTCAGCACCTGATCGCCAACCAGATGGCCGTAGTGATCGTTGATTTCCTTGAAGTTATCCAGATCGAACATGATGATGGTCAGGGGCTGGCCGGTCTTGCGGGCTTCTTGAAAGGCGGCCTGTCCGGTATCGAACAGAGCCCGCCGGTTGAGGCTTTGGGTGAGTGAATCGGTACGCGCCAGTTTTTCCAGTTTAACCTGATTGCGCTGCTGCTCTTCAACTTTGCGCTGCAATTCGAGAGCCTGCTTTTGGAAGGCCTCGGTTTCCCGCCGCAGGGTTTCCAATTGGTGAAGCACCTGCAAATGTTTGATGCGCCGGTCGGCTTCCTGATCGTAGATGGCCTGAAAAGCGGCATGATATTTTTTGTACATTTCCAGAGCGGCGGCGGGTTTACCGCTTTTTTCGTACAAATCCGCCAGCGCGTGGTAGGCTTCCATAACTTGCTGCTGGCGGCGGGTTTGCTGGGCCAGCAGCAGGGCTTCATTCAGGTCTTTTTCGGCGGCGTCAAAATGACCGCGTTCGGTGTGTAATTTTCCCAGATTCAGCAGGGTGATGGCCGTTTCAGCGGTGAGGTTGTGCTGGCGGGCCCCATTAAGGGCGCGCTGATAAGCGGAAATGGCTGCGCTGTCATCTCCCTGTGCGAGGTAAATTTCACCCATGTTGTTGAGGTAAATCGCCTGATCCTGCCAGGTTTGCAGGGCCTCTGCAATTTGAATGGCCTCTGTTTCGTATTCAAGGGCGCGGCGCGGTTCGCCGGTGTGCAGGTATGCCATGGCCAGACTGTCCAGCGCCCACGAAAGGCGCATGGGCTCGTTGAGGGCGCGCAGAGTCTGCACGGCTTCGTGCAGGTGCGGAATGGCCAGTTCGGGCTGCCCCAGCAGGACGTAGGTGTAACAGATATCATTGGTAATTTCCGCCGTCAGCAGTTGATCTCCCAGTTGCTGCACTTCCTTCAAAGCCAGAAAGAGGTGTTCGAGGGCGTCGGCAAATTCCCCCATGTGAGCGTAGGCAATCCCGTAATAGGAACGGGCAAGCGCTTTTTCACGCTTTCTCCCCAGACGTTCGAATTGCTGCATGGCGCTGTGGAAATCGGAAAGTGCGGCGGTGTAGGCGGCGTTTTTGAGGTTGAGCCTTCCGCGCGTGATGGTGCAACCGGCCAGTTCGCTTTGGATCTGTTCGTCCTGCGACGGGTGGCTGCTGGCCAGTTCAAAAGCCTGCTGGAGGATTGCCAGCCCGCGCGCGGGATCGGCATCCAGCAGTTCCAATGCCTGCTGATTGAGGCGCTGGATTTCGTTGGTCAGGTTTTGAGTGGAAAGGGGAGTTTCGGCTTCCATGGCTGGGTATAAATCAAAAACCTGCGCCAGCAGCAGGCGGCTGGAAGGCGTCAGGCAGGGCGAAAGTCAACGAACAGGCTCGGGTTTGAAGGCGGAAGTTGTGCTAAATATACCATAAAAGTACCGGTTGGTAATTAACAAAAATCCCTGCTGCCGGATAGGGTGAACATGCTGGCAGCAGGGAGAAGCGTGGTGAAACGAGTTCAGGTGAGGGAATCAGGGCCCCTGCCAGCCGGCTAGTTGGGCCAGTAAAATCCAGATGGCCTTGGCGATCCGAATTTTCCCCGCCGAAACCGAGCCGAGGTGTCCACCCTCAGGATTGGTGGTGTATTCGCGGCAGATAATCGCGTACCCCTGACTGTTGCGGCATTCCCGGCCGTCCGGCGTGTGGCTGAGAATATCGGCGATATCCAGCAGGATTTTGTTGTTCTGGCGCGCCCATTCCCGCATTTGATTGTTGAAGGATTCGGACACCGATGAGCCGGTATTTCTTGCCAGAGAGGAAGTCCAGTACACGAAGGTTTTATTGGGGTAGCGGGCTTCCAGTTCCAGAATATCATAGATGTTGTAGCCGTTGTAATTGGGGTTGAAGTAATCGCGGGCGATGGTTGAATCTTCCCCAACATGCAGGTAGTTATGCTTGAGGGAAATGATGTCCCATTGACTGGCAAGCGATGGGTATCTTTCAACCAGATTTCGGACATCGTTGTACCAGTAGTCGGCTTGATAGTATTCGAAGTGAATTTTATCACGATTGTTTCCGCCGGGGAAAAGGATGACCTCTGGTATGTTGCTATCGTTGACGGTGAATGTTTTCCAAGAGGTCAAACTGGAGTCAGTATAGTAATTCCGACAACTAGCGACACTGTCCCTCCAGCTGCGGCTGGCAAGGCAGTCCAGCCCTTCGCTGATGTTCTGACCGACGCTGCGGTCAAAGTAAAAAAAGCAGATCTGCTCGGCTGCACGCAGATATTCGGGCGGTATCTGGTCATAAAGCGGCAGGGTGGTGTGGTCAATGATGTTGCCCAGTTGCGGGTTGGGGATGATGGTGGGGCGCGGGCTGGGGGTTGGGGTTGGCGAAGTAGTGCTGCTGCGCCGTACCATAGGTAAGAAGACGGTGTAATTTTCCTGCGGTGTGATTTCGTCCGGCGGCTCGCTTTGAGCCGTTACATGAAGCGGAAAAACCGCTGCTGCTAGAAGGATGAGCGCCATCCCCCAAGGCGCAAGACGGTTTCGTATCATTGATTTAGTATCTCCATGATGTAAAAGTTTTGACCTGCCCCATTGTAGCAGAAAAAGCCGCCAATTTTCCGCGGCTTTCAATTTTGTTGGGGGTTTGTAATGGCCCTGAAAAGTTCAGGGCAGATTCGGCTGCCAGCCGGCCAGTTGCGCCAGCAGCACCCACATGGCTTTGGCGGCCTGCAATTTACCCGTCGAGACCGCCCCCAGATGACCGCCTTCGCTTTCGGTGGTGTATTCGCAGCAGATGACCGGGTTGCCGCTGTCGCTCAGGCAGGCCTGCCCATCGGAAGTATGACTGAGGATATCGGCCAGATCGAAGAGGATGCGGTTGTTGGCTTTTGCCCATTCACGCATCTGTTCGTTGAAACGGCGGGATACATCGGTGCCGATGTTGCGCGCCAGTGAGGTAGTCCAGTAAACAAAGGTTTTATCGGGGTACTGTGTTTCGAGGGCAGCCAGTTCAAAAATGTTCGGGCCGCTGTAATTGGGGTCAAAATACACTTCGGCAATATCGGAAGTGTTGGTAACCTGCAGGTAGTTGTGGCCGTAGGTGATGATCTGCCGGTCGGCGTATTGCGGCACCTGATTGAGAAAATACAGCAATTCCTCGTACCAGTAGGCGCCTTCGCTGAGCACAAATTCAATGTTGCTGCGGTCATGGCCGCCGGGAAAGCGGATGGGGGCGGGAATGACCGAGTCTCTGCTGGTATAGGTTTTGACCTGATCCGATGGCGCTGCGCAGACCACCTGACCGGTGAAGTAACGCCGGCAGTGCGAGGGGCTGGCGGCCCATGAGGGGGCTGCCAGACAATCCAGCCCGCTGCTGATGTTCCAGCCCACGCTGCGGTCGAAGAAGACCATGCGGATTTGTTCGGCTTTCTGCACATAATCCGGCGGAATCTGGTCGAACGA
>DLXG01000059.1 GCA_003448875.1 Anaerolineaceae bacterium | reverse complement strand
GGCGATTGACATTGTTTATTATACATATTCAAATTGAAAAAGCAAGTTCTTTTGGCTGAAATTCAGACACGAGTTGGGACAGTAGGGTGAACGATCGCAGCAAACGACGCCAAAGCCTCCTTGACAATGGACTGCCACGCAGGGGGCGGAAGCCACCATTTCTGTTTGAGCAAGATAAACAAACCGGAGTAGCGCCGCCATTTCTTGCCCGTTTTGTGCGGAAGGACATCCACGCTCTTGTATGGCTGGAAGGTCTCCCCATACAGGCGGTCTCGCAGGTTTTCTCCGAGCAAGAGAGCGATGGCATAAACCAACAGCAGCATTGCTACCATCTTTTCCATGTTTTCCTGCCGCTTGTTCATCAGCCGGATCATCCCCAGCAGTCCCTTCAAATCGCGGAAGGTTTCCTCGATTTTCATCCGCGAGAGATACATTTGCCCCGCCCGCTCGGGTTCGAGGTTGGTCATCACCCACAGCGGTTCCGCTAAGCCTTTCTTCCACACGCCGATCAGGTTGACGCACACCTTGCCCTTATACCACACCGCCGAGTGGATGACCTTTTCGCCGGGGGAAAGTGCTAACACTACTTCTTTGCCCTCTGCATCCCAGAACTTGGGCGGGTGGCTGCCCAAGTTCAAACGAATGACAAAATTGACCCCTTCTTCGACCAGATGGAGCAGCAATTCGAGGTAACTGAATTCCCGATCCAACACCAACGGACGCTCCCCCAGCAGGTCTTTCAATCCGGCAAACGCCCGGAAATGGTTCACATTGCGCGACGACCGGTCAGCCGCAATGGTCTTGGACGAGTAGGTCAGAAAACCGCAAGGGATAGCCCGCCCGCGATAGGGTGTGGCTAATAGCAACACCCAGAAGCCGCGCGTCTTGCCGTCTTTGAGCGTGCCAACATACTCCGTCTTCCGGGCTTGTGGACGTTCAATCTCGGTCGGGTCGCCAATCACGTACTCGGCTGGTTCTTGAAACAAACGCCATAGCATGGCGCGCGGGTCAACCTCTCGCAGAAAGCGCTGGATGCGTTTGTAACTGGCGGCGTTGCCGCCACGCATTTTGGCCGCAATCTCGGTCAAACGCAAGGAGCGAGCTGCCAGCATGGCTTGCCCAATTTCTGCCGCTTTGTCAGCAGTGGTTTCATCATCAAAAAACTGCTGCATGAAAGACCGCATCGGGATATACTTATCCATGAAGAGCCTCCTACCGATTGGTTGCTGTGAACCAAGTGTATCGGTTGTGAGGCTCTTTATACATTCATATGTCCTAACTCATGTCCGAATTTCAGTATATAGTATTGACACGCATGTGTATAGTTCGCTATAATGATTATGGCGTACCCGTCCGATGGTCGCCTCGCCTTGCCCGCCGCTGCCAACGGCGGGTCTTTCATTTGTTCCGTTCATCCCGCACCTCACTTTCAACTAACGGCGCAAGTTCCGCCATGCTTACCGGCAGTCCCAGCGTTTTCAGTTCCTTGCGGATTTGGCCGCGCAGCCATGCCGAAACAGTCACCGCATCCCGCGCCGCAAGAAAACGCAATGCCTTGTACTCGCGTTCAGTAAGCCGCACGTTCGCAACAAAAATTCGCTCTGCCATTTTTTTTTTCATCCTTTCGCGTTCTAGAATGTTCTATAAATATCTTACGACACAAGTGGCGAAAATTTGTCACACAAGCAAGGCAAAAAATGTTTCACGGATATGTTTCACTCAAACTCTAATGATTTATTAATCTTTCGCAGGTTCGGCGCACCTTGCGCCCAAACCTTAAAAAATCTTGCACTTCCGGCGTTCTAGATTACAATCATTAACGTAACGGACTTTTATTTTTCGCACTTTTTCAACCTTATTCGCACCGCCATATATACGGCATCGGCGCAGTGCAACCCGTATCGGTACGGGTACTCTGCCCCTGTAGCTCAATGGACAGAGCACCGGACTTCTAATCCGTTGGTTGTGAGTTCGAGTCTCACCAGGGGCGCTCATCTAGCCAAAGGAGTTGAGCTATGACATTTCCAGAAAGAATCGGTGTTATCACCTTTGCCGGAAAAGACATGACTGTGGTTGGTCCAGACCTGCAAGTTGGTGAAGTGGCACCCGAATTTCATGTTCAGGCCCAGGATTGGTCAACCGTCTCTGCCCTGAATGCTACCGAGGGAAAAGTCCGTATCATTGCATCCGTCCCCTCTTTGGAGACCTCGGTATGTGATCGTGAAACCAGGTTATTCAATGAAGCGGCTGCTAATCTTAGCAAAGATATTGCCATTTTGGTGATCAGTACAGACCTGCCATATACCCAAAAACGCTGGTGTGGGGCAGCCGGCATTGATCAGGTGATGGTCCTTTCAGATCACATGGATGTTGACTTTGGCAAAAAATATGGGGTTCTGATTAAAGAATTGCGAATATTGAGACGGGCTGTCTTTGTGGTTGATCGCAATAATTACCTCACTTACGTTGCCTATATGCCAACGATTGGAGCAGAACCGGATTACAATGTTGTAATCGAGGCCGCCAAAAAGGCATTGTAGTTGTAGTGTGTCCCTTCGTGGAGGTACGATGGTTACCATTTATTTCAAGTCAAGAAAATCACATTCCACATTTACAGGTTTGGATGAGGCCACTTCTTCATTTGGAAAAAATCTTAACAACAACCACCCTCACCGCTGGCAGCCCCCCACAGATATTTACGAAACTGAGGATAAAATTATCATCCTCATGGAAATTGCGGGAGTAAAAGAGGAAGACCTTACCATCCTGCTTCATCAGAATACGTTGATTGTACAGGGAATTCGCCGTTTCACTTACGAATCACCACGCGCCATTCACCAGATGGAAATACCCTATGGAGAATTTAACGTAGAACTGCACTTCAACATTCCTGTCGATGATTCACATATCGAAGCAGTATACGATCAAGGATTTTTACGAATCGATCTCCCCAAAGCCCGCCCCAAACAAATTCACATCACTAAGGAATAAATGAGCGGTATGCCGGCATCCAGATGGAACATTGACCTGAACCAATTCTATTTTCAATTTGACGCGGAAGAAGAAGGATATGAAGAAGTCTTCCTGAGTTCAGATGAGGGGGAAGAGGAAATTTACATCGAAGAACCAATTAATAAACAACCCGAAGGTAATCAAACCGAAGAAATCATCAAAATACCAGAAATTTTGCCAATCCTACCGCTAAGAGGACTGGTTGTCTATCCCCAGACGGGAGTTCCCCTGACAATTGGACAACCACGCTCTATCCGTTTGGTTGATGACGTGGTCACCGGCGATCGATTCATGGGATTGGTTGCCTCAAAACACCCCGAAATTGAAAGCCCAGACCCAGAACATCTCTACCGGGTAGGCACTGCCGGGTTGATCCACCGCATGTTCAGAGCGCCGGATGGAACCATTCGCTTACTGGTTCAGGGATTATTTCGTTTTCGGATTATCGAATTTGTTGCAACGGAACCTTACCTCAAAGCACGGATAGAGGTCATTCCCGAAAAACAGGAAACAGGATTGGAGGTTGAGGCACTGGCGCGCAATGTTCGTGACCAATTTGCGCACATCGCCGAAATGATCCCCTCCATGCCGCGCGAATTGGTTGCCACCGTTACCTCCATCACCGATCCCCTTCAAACGGTCTATACCATTGCCAATCTTCAGCGGATGGATATTGAAGATGCTCAAGAAATTCTTGAGCTGGATTCAATAACCGAGAAACTTCATAAACTGGTAACCCTGCTCACTCGCGAGAGTGAAGTTCTGGAATTGAGCCAAAAAATTCAAAAAGAGGCTCGCTCTGAAATTGACAAAGTCCAGCGCGAATATTTTTTGCGCGAACAGCTAAAAGCCATCCAGCGCGAACTAGGTGAAACTGATGAACAGGCTGCCGATGTAGAAGAATTTCGCAAGAAAATCGAAGAAGCGGGCATGTCCGAGGAAGCGCGCAAATTAGCCCAACGCGAACTCGACCGCCTTTCTCGCCTGCCAACCGCTGCCGCTGAATACGGTGTCATTCGCACATTCCTGGATTGGCTTGTATCCCTCCCCTGGTCTAAAACCACTCCGGACAATCTGGATATTGCCCACGCTAGGGAAGTACTGGATCAGGACCATTACGGCCTTGAGGATATAAAAGAGAGAATCCTGGAATACCTGGCTATACGAAAATTAAGACTGGACCGCGCATCTGAATTGTCTCAGGAAACTTCACCTGATGTCATACGACGCCAGCGCGAAGGGGTAATCCTCTGCTTCATTGGACCCCCGGGGGTTGGCAAGACATCATTAGGCCAATCCATCAGCCGCGCGATGGGACGAAAATTTGTGCGTATCTCGCTTGGTGGAGTGCGGGATGAAGCCGAAATCCGGGGCCATCGCCGCACCTATATCGGCGCTATGCCCGGCCGCATTATTCAGGCTTTACGCCGGGTTGAATCCCGCAATCCGGTTTTCATGCTCGATGAAATTGACAAACTCAGTTTCGATTTTCGCGGCGACCCTGCCTCAGCTCTTCTGGAAGTTCTCGATCCTGAACAAAATCAAGAATTTCGAGATAACTACATCGAAGTTGCCTTCGATCTTTCTCAGGTGATGTTCATCACCACTGCAAACCAAATGGAAACTATTCCCGGACCACTGTTGGACCGTATGGAGATTATCCAACTATCTGGATATACCGACAGTGAAAAATTTGAAATTGCAAAACGATATCTGATACCCCGTCAATTACGGGAAAACAGTCTGCGGGCTGAAGAAATCGAGATCACACCAAAAGCATTGACCACCATCATTCGGCATTACACCCGCGAGGCCGGAGTGCGTAATCTTGAGCGGGAAATTGGTTCAATTTGCCGCAAAGTTGCCACCAAAATTACCGAAGGCAAAATCACCCGCCAGGTTGTAGATGAAAATACTGTACGGGAACTTTTGGGTAGGCCCAAGTATTTAGGCACTGAAGAAATACAACGCCGAACAGAAATTCCCGGTGTTGCCATTGGTCTGGCATGGACACCTGTTGGAGGCGACATCTTATTTATTGAAGCAACCATCATGCCCGGTAGCAAAGGGTTTATTACCACCGGTTCAGTCGGAAAGGTGATGCAGGAATCGGCACAGGCAGCCCTATCGTATGTCCGTTCACGAGCAGCGCAACTCGGCATTGATCCATCTGTATTTGAAAAATCAGACATCCATCTCCACATTCCGGCTGGTGCTCAACCCAAAGACGGCCCTTCTGCTGGGGTTACAATGGCAACTGCACTTGTCTCGTTACTCACTGGCAGATTAGTACGTTCTGATGTGGGTATGACGGGTGAAATTACACTGCGCGGTCAAGTCCTGCCTGTGGGCGGCATCAAGGAGAAGGTACTGGCTGCCCACCGCGCTGGCTTGAAAACCATCATTTTGCCCAAAGATAACGAGCCGGATTTGGAAGATTTGCCCGAAGAAGTACACAATGCGATCCAATTCATTCTGGTCGAGCGGGTAGACGAGGTTTTAGAACACGCTTTAGAGCAAAAAGTCGAGCAACCAGCCCAAACCTGATTTCGGGTAGAAAGACGTCATTATGGCAAATGTATTGATCATTGAAGATGACATTTCCATGCGGTCATTGTTGAAAACATTGCTGGAAATTGAAAACTTTCAGGTATCCGCTTTGGATATTGAGAAAAGCCCTGAGATACTCTCCCAAATCATGGATTTTGATGTGGATGTCATCTTAATGGATGTAAATCTCAAAAGCGCAGATGGGATCAATCTTTTACGCCAGATCCGCCAAAAAATTACTGGAGAAAGAAAAATTCGGGTGATTATGACCTCTGGCGAAGACCGTAAACAAGAGTGTTTGCTGGCTGGTGCAGATGATTTCTTGCTCAAACCTTACATGCCAGCGGACTTAATCCAAAAGTTAAAATCCTTTTCATAATTTCCCAAACAGGAGACAATGTTTGGCTAAGAAACAATCCCTCACCAATTATCAATGGTTTACCATTGATTTACATATTCATACCCCTGCTTCGAGCGATTATCAACAGCCCGAAGTAACATTTCTGGATATCTTGCAAAAAGCCGAAGCTCGCGGCCTGGATATGATCGCAATTACCGATCATAATACTGTGGCCGGATATCGAAAAATGATGGAGGAAATCCATTCTCTCGAGTTCCTCGATAAATTGGGTAGGCTCCTCCCCGCTGAAAAACAAAAATTAGAGGAATATCACCGCCTGCGTTCGAAAATTCAAATATTACCCGGTTTTGAATTCACGGCCACATTCGGATTTCATATCCTTTGCATTTTTCCTCCTGAAAAATCAATCCGGGAAATGGAACATCTGCTGCTGAGCCTGAATATCCCACCCGATCAAATTGATGAAGGCTCTCAAACCGTAGGTGCCACCGAGGACGTTCTTACCGTTTATCGAGTGATAAACGAAAATGGCGGGCTTGTCATTGCTGCTCACGCCAATTCGAGCAACGGTGTTGCCATGCGCGGCTTTAATTTTGGCGGACAAACCAAAATAGCTTTCACACAAGACCCACATCTTCATGCGCTTGAAGTAACCGACCTTGAACAAAAAGGCCCGCGTACCACCGCCGCCTTTTTCAACGGCACCAAACCGGAATACCCCCGTCGCATGCATTGCATACAGGGTTCAGATGCTCACCGCCTTACCTCTGACCCAGCCCGCAAGAAAAATTTTGGCGTGGGGGAAAGGGCAACCGATGTACTTTTGCCGGAATGCACCTTTGAAGCACTGATTGAATTATTCAAAAGCAACGATTTTTCCAGAACCCGCCCGCATCGGCATAAAGAAGAACCTCTCTTTGACTTCGTTCAAAACGCCCAAGAAGAAGGGCCAAACATTATACAGGATTTTCACGAAAGCATGACGGTAAGGGGAGGCAAGTTATATGCCATACTGGCTGATGTATGTGCATTTGCCAATACCAATGGCGGCACTCTTTATATCGGCATCAGTTCCGATTCTAAAAAACCCCCTGTTGGAATTCAGGACGTAGAACAGAGTATTCACACCCTTGAAAAAGAAATCAACAATCGCATCAGCCCGCCCCTGCATTGTTCAATAGATGCACTCGATTACAAAGGCAAGAAAATAATCCGCATATTAATTCCTCGCGGTGAAGAACCACCCTATGCCGTGGACGACAACAAGATTTACATTCGAGATGAAGCTGAAACAGGACTGGCAGTTAGAGATGAAATTGTCAGTCTGGTATTGCGCAACAAGAATACTCTCACACCATCCCCTGCAGAAACCAGCCCCTTTGAAAACATCTTGCCCACCGACACCCTCAAGGAGGATGTAGTCGTTGAACCCCGCACGGGCGTGGAGGTTCTTGCCCCGGAAGAACGACAGGGGAAGCAATACTTTACCATGCGTGACTTACGCAACGGTAATGTAGTAAAAAATGTTACGCGCGCCTCCGCCCGTAAACTCTGGCATTATGCTATTGACCGCTATACCGAAACCATAAAATCATTTGATCCGAAAAAAATCAAGTGGAATGGGGATTTTGGTTTGTTGAGAAAGCATAAACAAGGGAACATAAGCCGTTTTGATCTGATACTTCGCACTCCGCAGGGATATCGTTATTTCTTTGGGGTGACAGAAGACGGTATCCATGGCCAGTGGCGGAAAGTTACAGGACTTGATGACGGAGAAAAATGATACGCATTGGAATAATCACTGTTTCAGATCGAAGTTCACGAGGTGAACGCGAGGACCTTTCCGGTCCGGCACTGGTTAACAAGATACTAAGTGCTGGTTACCGGGTCGTTTCGACAGCCATAATTCCTGATAGTATAGAGCACATCAAGTCACTTCTGATTGAATGGTGTGACTCGGGTAATTTCGACCTGATTTTAACCACTGGCGGCACCGGTTTTGCCCCTCGCGATGTTACGCCGGAGGCAACACTGGCAATCCTTGAAAAAATTGCACCCGGCATCCCCGAAGCAATGCGAGCACACAGTTTGAAGATTACGCCTCATGCCATGCTCTCTCGTCAACAAGCTGGAATCAGAAAAAAAACCCTTGTGATCAACTTGCCCGGTAGCCCCAAAGGTGCGGTTGAAAATCTTGATGTAGTTTTACCGGTCATACCTCACGCAATTGAACTGCTGCAGGAAAACCCCTCAGCAGAGAAAGGACATTGAGAAAAAATAAAGAGGAGGAGATTCAGATGGCAGAACATTCCACCGAATTGCGAAACGGTCACAAACGCACCACTATAAAATTGGAATGCGGAGAAAACGTCGCTCTTTGCCGTTGCTTTCAATCTAAAGAATTTCCGTTTTGTGACGGCACCCACAAAACATTAGATAGTGATGTTGGGCCGGTGATCGTTCAGACACCCAAACCTGAAAAATCAGATTAACAAAATTTAGAGACGATCGTTTTCCAAAGCGGTTTGGAGATCATCTCCGTTTCGAATGATGCAGAGAGGGATTCCATAGGCTCTAAGCCTTTCAAAAACGCCGCATTCTTTGGGGTGAGAGCCAAAACTAACCGCATCCAGGCCAATAACTACCGGTCTGAGGTCCTTTCGTAAAAGCATCTCAATTGCCAGCTCGAGGACCTCGGAGCAAATTGCTGTTATCAGCACTACGGTGCTTCCCTTGGGGATCTGAGTCGTTTGTCCCTCAATCAAGCCTGCCAGCGATAAGCCGCCTTCGGGTTTGATAAAAGCCAGCGTTTCTAATAATTTTGCCATCTGGCGGACGCCTTTTTCAGCAGGCAAAACACTCATGGTTTGGGCTGCGCAGGCAAAACCGACTGATCGTCCACGCTTCAAATAATAATCTGCCACCGAAGCCGCGCAAGAAACGCCATATTCAAATGAGTTGGGTGGCAGAGGAATTACCAGCCTTTGAGGGATGATCCAATAATGATTTGCTCGATCAATCCGTTGTGTATCGGCCAATGCCGCATGAGTACCCGATTGAGCGTCTAACAAAATCCAAACGTCCGCTTGAGGGTCCTGCTCGAACTCTTTTACCATAAGACGGTCTTTGCGCGCGGTGGTCTTCCAGTGAATTCTATTGAGTGGGTCCCCGGGAGCATATTCCCTCACTCCCGCTGCATAAGGAGTCACTTCAAGACTCTTACGCCTTAAAGCCCTGCCTCCCGGCAACTCGCCTCCCGGTTCAGGAAACCGTTGTAAATTAACCATGTAAGGGAAAACCAAAAGAGTTTTATCCGAGGGGATGACTTTATTCACCGCAAAGAAACCAAATGGGACACCCGAGATCAAGACGGTCGGACCCAATC
>DLXG01000237.1 GCA_003448875.1 Anaerolineaceae bacterium | reverse complement strand
CGCCCGCGCTTTCACCCTCGACGATGTAGAGTTCGGTTTTGTTGGGGTCGCGTTCGGAGCAGTCCGCCAGTTTGCCGGGCAGGGTCAGGCTTTCCAGAGCAGATTTTCGGATGACCAGATCCCGTGCTTTGCGGGCGGCATCCCTGGCGCGAGCGGAAGTCAGGCATTTTTGAACAATAGCACGGGCCGCCGAGGGGTTTTCCTCCAGAAAGGCATAAAATGCTTCGCCAACTACCTGCTGCACGTAGGTCTGCACTTCCGGGTTCATCAATTTGACCTTGGTCTGACTTTCGAACTGGGGGTCGGGGTGCTTGACGCTGACAATGGCGGTCATGCCCTCGCGGGTGTCATCGCCGGTGAAGTTGGGATCGGCGTCTTTCAGCAGGCTGTTGCGGCGGGCATAATCGTTGAGCACACGCGTGATGGCTGTGCGCAGGCCGGTCATGTGCGTGCCGCCGTCAATGGTGTTGATGGTGTTGGCAAACGAATAAACCGATTCGGCGTAAGCGTCGGTGTATTGAACGGCGACTTCAATGCCGATATTGTCCACTTCTTTTTCTACGAAAAAGACCGGATGCAGGGTGGTGCGGTTGCGGTTGAGGTAGCGCACGAATGAGATGATGCCGCCTTCAAAAAAGAAGGTCGTTTCGCGGTTGCTGCGCTCATCCACCAGCCGAATCAAAACCTTGCGGGTGACGAAAGCCATCTCGCGGAAACGCTGGCTGAGCGTTTCAAACTTGTAGTCCACATCGTCTTTGAAAATTTCACGGTCGAATTTGAAGGTGGTGATTGTGCCGGTTCGGTTCGGTTCGCATTTGCCAATCACTTTGACGGCTTCCTGCGGGATACCGCGTTCGTAGCGTTGGAAGTAGCGTTGACCATCGCGGTAGACAACCACTTCGCACCATTCCGAAAGGGCATTGACCGCCGAAACGCCGACGCCGTGCAAACCACCGGAAACTTTATAACTGGAATGGCTGAATTTACCACCCGCGTGCAGGGTGGTCATGACCACTTCGAGGGCGGACTTTTTCTTTTCAGGGTGAATATCCACCGGAATACCCCGCCCGTTATCTTCCACCGTTACGGAACTATCCGGATGGATGGTTACGATAATCCGATCACAGAAACCGGCCAGGGCTTCGTCAATCGAGTTGTCTACGACTTCATAAACCAGATGATGAAGGGCTTTCAGGTCAGTACCGCCCACGTACATACCCGGACGACGGCGGACGGCTTCCAAACCCTCCAATACCTGAATATCTTTTGCACCGTAAGATGAAAGGTCTATTGATTGAGCCACAGATAATCCTCCAAAAAACTTAACGCCTTAACCCTCCCCCTGAAATAGATAAGGGAGGGATTTGAGTATTTATGCCTGCACCATTCTTGCACTTTGCTGTTTAATTATTTCCATCAGCCAGCGCAGACCGCTGCGAAAGTAAATAAAACTGGCAGCCAGCAGACTGGTGTAAATGAACGCATGACCCAAAATTCCAACCAGCGTCAGCCACGAACTGGTGGGTGGAATTTTCCATAAAATATCCATGCCCTGAGCAATCAAAATTGCAGCAACCAGAAAAAGACTGCTGCCCGTCAGGTGATTGCGTACCAACCGGATGCTGGTCAGGGCAGAAACCAGCAAGTTGCGTTGACCAAGGAAGATACTGTGCGGGGTGAAAATCAATGGAATGAAGAGCCAGACCATCAGCATAAGCACTGCCAGCAAAGCGATGCTGCCTAAACTGGCATTAATCATTGCCAGAAGGGAAATGATGGCCGAGGCAGGCAGGCTGACCAGAATCACGGCTGCAATCAAAGTCAGAATAAAAATTGCACACAAACCAGATTGCAGCAGGAAGGCTTTGAGCTCGAATTTGGTGGGTGTTTCAGCGGAGGAACGTGCCAGGGTGTTGAGGAAAAGACAGCCCATCAAAAAACCGACGACGAGGAAGAGCAGCCACCAACCAAAGGCAGCAGAGAAGGAATTGATTTCCAGGACTGCGGGGTTACCAATGGGGGTTAAGTCGCCGGTACGGTTGGCCATTAAGCTCGGCAAGCCGATTGGAAAAGTCTGCAATGCACTGGCAAGATTGTAGGTTTTCAGACTTTCAATCCAAAGACCAATCAGGTCATTGATTTGCCGGGCCATCTCTGCCGATGCAATCCGATTGATGGTGTTGGCATATTCGGTCAACAGTGGGGTGAACAACCGGTCAATCCGAAACTGGGGGCCGAGCCACAAGAAAACATCCAGCATGACCGGCAGCAGAATCAGGTAGATTTTACCGGCAACGGTATTAAAGCCCGCGCTGAGTGAGGGAATCAGGCGAGGCGGGCTGATCAGGTTCATTTCAGTTTCAGATGCCATACAGGTTTTATTTTACCATACTCATCCTCTCTGGCAGGGATTGCCCGTCAGCGGTAAAATCGAATTATGCAATCCCACCGTCACCTGCCTGATGCTGACCGGCTGAGCGTGGTTGCGGCGGTCATTCTGCTTGGTTATGCACTGACCCCTTTTGTATCCCTGCCTGAACGCCTGCTCAGTTTGCAACTGCCGGGATTTTTATTCGAGATACGCCTGAACTTTTCTACCATTGTGGCCGTGCTGGTTTCCCTCATCGCCGCAGCCGGAACCGACTGGTTGATTCAAACCCATCCTCATCTGGAAGGCAAGGTGCGCCTGCCGCACTGGCTGCTGCCGGCATTGACGGCATGGGCGATCGGTGTGCCGCTTACCACCTTGCAGGTGGGGGTGGAGTGGTGGGTGGTTTTTATGCTGGGGGGTGTGCTTTTCTTGTTGGTCGTGCTGGCCGAGTATATTGTAGTAGACGTGCAGGACATCCGCCATGCGCCGGCTTCGATCGGCTTAACGGCCGTCTCTTTTGCGCTGTATCTGGTGCTGGCGGTCAGCGTCCATGCCGCCGGTTTGCGGCTGTACACGCTGATTCTGACTCTTGCGCCTACCCTTTTCTTAATCAGCCTGCGCTCGCTTTACCTGCGCAGTGGCGGAAAGTGGTATCCTGCCTGGGCGGCCGGTATTACGCTGGTGGTCAGCCAGCTGGCGGTTGGGCTGCATTATTTACCCCTCACATCCTTGCGCTTTGGTTTACTGTTACTGGCAGTTGCCTATGGCCTTACCAGTCTGGCAGCCGGTCTGGAAGAGGGCCGCGGCTTGCGTTTTGTTTGGGTGGAGCCTCTGGTCATGGCGGTTTTACTGGTTGGGGTGTCTTTGCTGGTGAGTGTATAAGTTGGAAAGCCTGAAATTGTTGAGACGGCATCTGCAAGAGATGCAAGACCACATTTTTCAAAACCTGCCGGAAGAAGCCTGTGGGATGCTGGGCGGCAGGGAAAATCAAGTTAATGTGGTTATCCCGATTACCAATCAGGCTCACAGTCCTGTTCGTTATTACATGGAACCAGTTGAAATGTTGAAAGCGTTTGAGTGGCTGGAAGAAATTCAAATGGAGATGATTGCCACATTTCACTCTCATCCATTGGGTCCTTTACAGCCCTCGGAAACGGATATTCAAGAGTTTGCTTACCCCGGTACGGCGATGTTAATCTGGTCACCGGTATATGAAAACCACTGGGATGTTAAAGGATTTATAATCGAGGGATCTGACTATCGAGAAATTCCCTTAATCGTACTGGAATCGTAACCTGATCGAAGGTTGCGGGTTATAAACGCTGGAGGAAGAGCAATGGAAGGATGGTTGACAATCGTTTTAGTGTTGTTGGGGGCTTACATCATCGGTTCGGTGCCGTTTGGACTGGTGATTGTCTGGATTGCACGCGGTAAAGACCTGCGTCAGATTGAAAGCGGCCGAACGGGCGGCACCAATGCCATGCGGGCGGCCGGCTTTCTGGCCGGCTTATTTACGGCGATTTTTGATATTCTTAAGGGATCGGCTGCAGTCTGGCTGGCGGCTTTTGTGTTCCCTGAGCAGGTATGGGTGCGGGCCGCGGCCGGGTTACTGGCGATTCTCGGGCACAATTATTCCGTCTTTTTGATCGAATCACGCGCCAGGGGCGGCATCCGTTTACGCGGCGGGGCAGGCGGAGCGCCGGCGTTTGGGGCCACCCTTGCGCTTTTCCCTCCGGCTGCGTTGATCATCTTCCCCTTGGGATTACTGGTATATGTTGGGATTGGCTATGCTTCGGTGACAACCATGAGCATTGCCTTCTTTGCGACGATCATCTTTCTGGTGCGGGCATTGCAAGGGCTTTCGCCATGGGAATACGTCGCTTTTGGGGTGGGTGCACTGGCTGCGGTGATGTGGTCGTTACGCCCCAATATCGAACGGCTGCGGAATGGAACTGAACGGCCGGTGGGTTTGCGGGCATATCTGCAAAAACGCAAGGGGCAGCAAAGCCAGAATAACGAAAACGGTTCGCTCAAAGCGAACCGTCCCAAGCAGGAACACGCCCGAAAAAGTCTTTAATCGGCCGGGGTGATGACAACCCCTTCTTCTGCGGCGATTTGCTTGAAAAGAAATCGCACATTGCGTTTGTGCAATTCCTCTGCCAGACCGCCAAGGTAAACGCGGCTCTTGCCGCACGATTCGATATCAATTGTAGAAAGCACTTCCAGCGGGTTTTTGCGCCGCACGGCAGTCCGGACGGCTTTTCGAACATTGTTCAGGTAATTCAGGTTTTCCTGTACAGCATCATCAATTTCACCGCGCAGGATGATGTCGCCGTGACCCTGTATGATGTTCTCCAATCCCATTTTGCCAATTTTACGAATGGTTTCACTGAGCACATCCGGGTCTCCGTCTACCACGTAAGGCAATGGTAAGAAGGCGTCTCCGGCAAACAGGACGCGGTCCTCTTCAACCAGTACTGAAATTCCATCCCGGCTGTGGCCGGGGGTGTGGGTGAGGATCAGGTTCTTTTTGCCAATCCGCAGGGAGAGATCACCGCCTTCAAAAGTGAGATGAGGGTAGACCAGTTTTACCTGTTTGAAAGCCGGGTTTTGGCGGCGGGCTGATTCGAGTGAGGCAGGGCCGCGCAGTTCCATTAATTCGCGGCAGAGAGAATGGGCAATCACCGTAGCACCGGGGAAGAAACAGTTTCCCCAGGTATGATCGGCATGGTGATGCGTATTGATCACATAACGCACCGGCACGCCTAAGGTTTCCTCAATGAAAGAACGCATGGCAAGAGTTTCTTCAGGAATGGCCAGCGTATCAATTACCACAGCCCATTGAGGACCGGTTATTGCCCCTGCTGTAACCTGAGCATAAATTTCACTTTGAAACCAGTAAACGTTTTCAGAGATGCGCTCGCGCTGCATACCTGCTCCAAGTGAGGAATTGAAAATCCATGAATGATTTTACAGGTGCAAAGAATAGCATAAAAGAGGCTAAATGTCAAAAACCCCGCTACAAGGTAATATCGTTAACCGGGTCAGTCTGACTTTTTCTTTTTCAGCAGAGGAAAACGCAGTAAACCCTTGCGATACAGATAAAAACCTGCTGCGATGACGATTAAAATTTCCGCGATTAATGCCCCTAAGAAGTATGGCCAGTACTCTCTCAGAAAAGAAGTGGTAAATGGCGGCTGGGGAGGGCTGGCAGGCGGAAGGGTTGGTGAAATGGTCGCAGAAGGGGTTACCGTGACGGAGATTGTTTGGGATGTGGGAACTTCTGCCGTGTTGGTAGAGAGAGTCGCATTGGGTTCGGGGGGCGGGTAGCCGTTTCCGCCGGCGGGGAAGGTAGGTGTGCCTTCACCAATCGGGTAGCCGCTTTGTGGCGGCGGGCTTTGTTGCGGACTTCGGGTCAGGTTGGGGGTTACGCTGCCGGTGCCCAGTGGGGCGGGGTAGCCTTCCAGGGTTGGTGTGCTGGTGCCGGGTGTGCCGCCGAACGGTGTAAATGTGCGGGTTGGGAAACGAGTGCGGGTGGGTGGCAGGGTGGGCGAGCGGTAAACTACCGTCGGGTAAATGACCGGCGTGCGGGTTCGAGTGCGGGTGGGGATAAGGGTAAAGGTTACCGTACGTGTGGGAGTAATTGTGGCGGTCAGGCTGATGGTGGGGGGGAGTGTTTGTGTAGAGGTTGGTGAGGCAGTCGGCGTTGGCGTGAATTGCGTGCCGGTTGTGGTGGGGGTGGGGGTTGAAGTCGCCGTAGCGGAGGAAGTCGGTGTCGGCGTGAAGGTGAATGTGACGGTGGGTGAAGGGGAAGAGGTGGGGGTTGGCGTGGAGGTTGACGTAGAAGTAGCCGTAGGGGTGGAGGTTGCCGTTGAGGTAGGGGTAGCCTGCTGAGGAATGACGCTGATCACGCCGCTGAAAGAGGATTCCTGGGTTGAACTGACAATTTCCAGCCGGTAATAATAGGTCGTGCCATTGGTTAAACCGCTGTCCACTACTTCGTAAAATGCTCCGCCAATACCCGAACCACGCCGTGGGATGAAGGGACTGACCCGGCTGAAACCGCCGCTTTCGCTTTGGCTGCGCAGCAGATAAAAACCGCTGGTATTGACCTCGCTGACGGTCGTCCATTGAACGGCAGCCTGCGTATCGCCCGCTATGGCCGTAAATTGGCTGAAGATTACGCTGGAAGGCAGGGGCAGCAACCCTACTACGAAGGGAGTAAAGTTGAGGTCGTTGCTGGTGTTGGGCCGGCCGCTGCTATCAATGGATACCTTAATTTCTTTGAGAACGGTATCACAAATGGTCGTTTGACCAACAGCCCCAGCTGCACCGCTGCCGGCCGGGTTTTGAGCGGTGGTATCCCACCCATCGGTCACATTCGTGGCGGGGTCATACCACCACAAGGGGATTAATGCCGGGTCGCCGCTGGCGCAGTAGGCGGTGCTTTCAATGGTGGCGGTACAGCCGCTGGTGGAATCATAACGGAAGGATAATTCCAGCAACGAGGGGGGGATGGTGACATCATTGGAAAGGAAAATGTCATAATAATTCGAGCAAGCGGTCAGGCTGCCCGGCATACCACCCGTAAATGGGACGTTATCCGGACTACCCGAACCGTGATTAACAATGAAAAGACCAAAATCGCTGTCAGCGGGGTCGTGCTGAAACGCTACTTTGCCATTGCTAGTATAGGTTTTGGTGGAGGTGACGGTAACTTTTTCAGCACTCACACCGGGAGCGTTAGGGCGTGGCAAGGCTGGCGCTCCCAGCCGTTTGCCAGCGCTGAAAGTACATTGGGAGATTGCTGTGAGCGGATCAACCCCAAAGCCCCAGAAATTATGATCCACACGGCCTTTGGTGTTGCATTCGACTTGAAATCCGCTGCGATTGGCGTACAAATTGTTGGCAACAGCCTGAACCGCGCCGCTGCCCGTTCCAGCCTGCCGCCAAATCGCGTAACCCGCGTTGCCGGTGATGTGATTGAATTGCAGAACGACATCTCCGCTGTTGTCCAGAATTCTGACCGCATCCTGACCGCCGGTGAGGTCGTTAGAGATCAAATACACAGTTTGCGGACTTTCAATCTGAACCAGCGTGCGGTTGGTGGTCGTGCAATTGCCGTCGTTGATGTTCAAATCGCGCAGGGTAGCCCCGGCAGTTAGTCGCAGCACAGGTTGGGTGCAGGTTGTGCCGAGGTATGTGATTTGAGCATCATTAATCCCTTGAATGAGGTGGGGCTTATCCACCAGAACAGCGTTGTTTTTGATCAGGTAATTGCCGGTAATCAAGATTGTGGCCGGCTGGGCCGGTAGCGGATGCGAGTCTATGGCATCTTTCAGGCCGGTACCCAGTCCGTTGGGTAAATCTTCGCCTGAATTGATATAACACGGAGAACTGGCTGCGCAGGCAGCGGCATCGTTGGCAACATAAACCACATCGGCGGTGGCAGTGACGCCGATTCCCAAAAACGCCTGGCTGGTTTGCTGCCAGCCACTTGTTGTGCGCTCAAAGACACGCACGAGTACAGAGCCGCTTGTGGTGGCCGTGCTGCCAATCCGAAAGGAAAAATCCAGCCAGTCGCCAAAAGCACCCGCGTCCAGCGTGGCCTGAGCGCCGCCCAGCAGGTTATAGCCGGTTGGAGCGGCAGCGCAACTCGAAATGCTGCTTTGATACGGGCTGCCGGTGACTCCACCGATCAGACCCATGCGTAAATCAGTAGCCGACCAGTTGATCGGTGTATAAATACAGAGTTGAACGTTGGCATTTGGCGGAGGCAGGTATGCAGTCAGATCGAAGGATGTCCGCACATTAAGGGTCTGACCGGCTGCACAGCCGGCTGGCGGGCAGGCAGCCGGGGATTGCAAGGTTAAACTGGTCGATTGTATGGATTGAGCACGGGTGGATTGCGGCAGGCTTAAGATGAACAATAACGACAACCCTGCCAGAACAAGTCGCAGCATCCATGTTCGTTGGGATTGAGAGAGCAGGGTAGGGGTTAAGTTCATCATCAGGGGGAAATCAATGAAAAGGCAGTATGAAACGAGATTGCTTTGATTATACCTTTGCCAGCATACAAAAATCAAACAAAGGGGAGAGGGATTTGAACATGCCCAATTAATGAAGGACTTTGCTCAAGAAGGCTTTGGTGCGTTCCTGCTTGGGGTTGGTGAATAGAACGTCCGGCGGGGCTTCTTCAACAATTTGTCCTTCGTCCATCAAGATGGCGCGGTGGGCGGCGGCACGGGCAAAGCCCATCTCGTGGGAAACGACAACCATGGTCATCCCTTCGCGTGCCAGGGCAAGCATCACGTCCAGTACTTCCTGAATCATTTCCGGGTCGAGCGCGCTGGTGGGTTCATCGAACAACATGATTTTGGGATTCATTGCCAGGGCGCGGGCAATGGCTACCCGTTGCTGCTGTCCGCCGGATAACTGGATGGGGTAATTGTTGGCTTTATCAGGAATGCCCACTTTATACAGCAAGTCCAGTGCAATTCGGGTGGCCTCTTCTTTACTGCGCTTGCGGACGATGCGCTGAGCCAGCAGGATATTTTCAAGAACAGTTAAGTGAGGAAAGAGGTTGAATTGCTGGAACACCATACCTACTTCAGTGCGAACTGCGTTGATGTTAGCGGCAGTGTCCAGTGGAATGCCGTCCACCACGATGCGGCCTTCGTCAAATTCTTCCAGCCGGTTGATACAGCGCAGCAGAGTAGATTTACCCGACCCCGATGGCCCGATAATCACAATCACTTCGCCTTTATAGACATCCAGATTTACCCCGCGCAGGGCGTGGACATTCCCGAAGCGTTTATGTACATTTTCAATGTGAATAATGGGTTCAGAGGTCATCGGATTTACCTCTCAATTTTGGTTTTTTGTTCAATGTAATGCACCACCCGGGCAGAGATGAGGGTCATCACAAGGTAAAGCAAGGATACCATGATCCACGGCTGAATCGGGATGAAATTGGAGGCCATGAACTCGCGACCGCGCCGGGTGAGGTCGGAGACGGCCACAACGCTAATAAGGGAAGTGTCTTTAAGCAGGGTGATGAATTCATTTCCTACCGGAGGGAGGATGACGCGAATCGCCTGCGGCAAAATCACGTAGCGCATGGCTTGAAAATAGGTCATCCCTAAACTACGGGCGGCTTCCATTTGACCTTTGGGGATACTTTGAATACCGGCGCGGTAGACTTCACTCATATAGGCGGCATAGCAAATTGTCAGGCCAAGGATGGCCATGAAATTGGGGTCGGCCTTGTAATTGATTAACGCCGGACTGTTCAGCGAAGTTCCCAAATTTTGAATAATGGGGGGAAAGGCAAAATACCAGAACAATAACTGTACCAGTACCGGAATGCCGCGGATAATTTCAACATAAATGGTGAAAAAACCGCGCAGCAACCACAATTTTGACAAACGCGCCAGTGCCACCACCAGTCCCAGAATCAATACTAAAACAAATGAAATCATGGTGGTACGCAGGGTGACCCACACACCATCTTCGACAAAAATCAGAATGCGTTGGTAGGGGTTGGGTTGAGTGACGACCAGAAAAACAATCAGGGCGATAACGGCAATGACCAGCAGCCACCATTGATCTACGGTAGTTTTACGCGTGGCGGAGCTTGTTTGTGAAGGGGTAGCAGTTTGCATGCGGAGACACCTCCTTGTATAGCGGTTCTATTTCTTATAGAGCCATTAACAAAGCACGGGCAGCGGCGTTTGAAAATGTGTCTGCCATCTGCCCGTGCTAATTCATTGGTCTCAAAGGGTGGTTTTACTCACCTGCCAGCCATTTCATTTCCAGGTCTGAGATGACCCCTTCGCTTTTGAGCTCTGCCAGGGCGGCATTGATGGGGGCCACCAGATCCTCGCGGTTCTTGCAAATCGCGATTCCGTATGATTCGTCGGTAAACACCTCACCGACGGTGGTCAATTTTTCCGGATTTTGACCGATGAAACCCAGCGCGGTGGGGTAGTCGGCGATGACGGCATCCACCTGACCGTTGGCCAGGTCAAGGAAGGCCAGATCATACGTGTCATAGGGTTTGTAGTTGACGTTCGGTATCTTGCGAGCTTCAATTTCGCCTGTGGTTCCCAATTGAGCAGCAACGGTCTTACCGGCCAGGTCGTCCTTGGATTTGATGGTTTCATCGCCCATGCGAATGACCACAATCTGTCCAGCGTTGATATAGGGGTCTGAGAAGAGCATTTGCTGCTTGCGCTCATCGGTGATGGTGATGGCAGCGATTGCCAGATCAAACTGGCATTGTGCCAGACCTGCTAAAACCGAATCAAACGGCAGATTGCTCCATTCCAGCTGGAAACCGGCTTTTTCGGCGATGGCTTTCATTAATTCCACATCAAAACCGGTCAATTCCTTGGTGGCTTCATCCACAATTTCAAAGGGCGGAAAGGTGGCGTCGGTTGCTACCCGTATGGTGGCAGTGGATGGAGCCGGATAGGCTTCTTTTGGCGGGGCGGTTGGCTGAGGCTGTTCCTGGACGGGATATCCTTCCTGAGGTGCCTGGGTGGGGGTGGCGGCCGGCTGGCAGGCACTCAACACCAGAGCGGCCAGAAACAATGCGGACAGAATCAAATAGACTGAGCGTTTCACGTTTCTCCTCCTGCAAATTGTTGATGTGGGGATCTTGGCTTGAGGGTGATGTTCTTTCACACAATAGCCACGATGTACTTTTTTATTATACCATGCCGTTCATCTGGCTTTGCTGCCCCTGCTTTCAAATGAACTGTTCGGGTATAATCGGGGGCATGTCTGATACGGTCAATGAAAACCTGTCTACGAAAAGTAAATCTATCCTGCGTCGAATGGTGCCCGGTCTGTTGTTGGGGATTGTGGTGATGGTCGGTCTGACCCTGCTGGGAGATGTCCGAGAGGTCAGCGCTTTATTGCAAACCTTTGACTGGCGCATCTTTCCACTGGCTTTGTTATTTACCCTGTTTAACTATACCTTGCGTTTTCTTAAGTGGCAGTATTATCTGCATCAGGTCGGGGTGCGCGGCTTCA
>DLXG01000060.1 GCA_003448875.1 Anaerolineaceae bacterium | reverse complement strand
GATGCAGATCATGCCGGCCACCGGACAAGAACTGGCAGGCCGCTATGGGTATCCTGATTTTCAGGTTGAAGACTTACATAACCCGCTCATCAACATCCGCCTGGGAGCAAAATACCTCGCCACTCAGCGCGATTATTTTGGCGGAGATTTATATCTGGCATTGGCCGCTTATAATGGCGGGCCGGGCAATGCCTATTACTGGTCACAACTTTCCAATGGCGATCCCGACCTCTTCTTAGAGGTGATCCGCTTTGAAGAAACCCAGCGGTATATCCGTTCCATCGCTGAACTGATGAATATCTATCGGCTGATCTACGAAAGAAAATAAGTCACGAAAATAAAAACGGGACAGGGGTTGCCCTGTCCCGTTCACTGTTTAGAGCAAAATCAAGGCAGGTTTTTCCAGATAATTCTTCAAGGCTTGCATGAATCGGGCTGCCTCGGCCCCATCGGTGATGCGGTGATCCGCGGAAAGGGTCATTTTCATCCGCAAACCGGCTTTAATCACCCCGTTTTCCACCACCGGCACTTCCTTTACCGACCCAACTGCCAGAATCGCCGCCTCCGGCGGGTTGATGATCGCCACAAAGTGCTCGACATCAAACATACCCAGATTGCTGATTGAAAATGTCGAGCCTTCAATATCGTCCGGGCGTACTTTGCCGGCTCTTGCCCGCCCAACCATTTCTTTGACTTCCTGCGAGATCAAGCCAAGCGACTTATAATCCGCATCTTTGCACACAATTGTGATCAGTCCGCTTTCCAGCGCTACAGCCACCCCGATGTTGCGGTGTCCGTGGCGGACAATTTCATTACCCTGCAAGGAAGCATTGAGGTTAGGATACTGCCGCAGTGCTAATGCCGCCGCTTTGATAATAAAATCATTTACCGATAACTTCTGCTCTTCCGGCAGCTGGCTGTTAAACTGTTTGCGCAGTTCCATCACGGTTGCCATATCTACTTCACTGGTCAGGTAAAAGTGTGGTATCTGCGTCTTGGATTCGACCATCCGTTTGCCAATGATGGCGCGCAATTTATCCACCCCCACTCGTTGATCTTCCAGAGTGGGCACAGGCATCACCGAAGAAACCGCAAGCGGGGTTGGCGCTGCGGGTACGGCAGGGGGAACTTCCACAACTTCGCTGACGGCTGGGGGTTGAGCGGGTGCTGCCTTCAAGGCGCTCTCAATATCGCGCTTAACGACCCGGCCGCCCGGGCCGCTGCCCTTCACCTCTCTCAGGTTGATTCCATATTCTTTTGCCATTCGGCGGGCAAGCGGGGAGGCTTTGGTGCGGTCGTCCTCTTCTGAGGGTAAAGTGGCTGCCTCAACAGCCGTCATTTCCGTCTGCTGAGCAGGCTGAGATGGCTCAGCGGCAGGCTTGGCCTGCTCCGCTGCCGGTTCACCGGGTAAATCTTTCACTTCTTCGCCCGGTGCGGCAATCACCGCAATCGGCGTGCCGACCGGCACAATATCACCGGCCTTGACCAGATGACGATAGACAATCCCCTCAGCGCTGGATTCAACTTCCACCGTGGCTTTATCAGTTTCAATCTCCGCCAGTACCTGGCCTTTTTCAATTTTTTCGCCTTCGCCAACCACCCAGCGCACCAGTGTGCCTTCTGCCATATCAAAACCCAGTTTGGGCATGGCAATAATCTCAGCCATTACAGCACCTCCTTGACCGCCTTTACCACATCCTCCACCTGAGGCAGGGCCATCTGCTCCAATGTCCGGTTATAGGGCAGGGGTACTTCCGCCTGTGCCACCCGCTTAATCGGTGCATCCACATAGTCAAAGGCTTCTTCGTAAATCCGGCTGGCAACCTCTGCACCTACCCCGTACGACTTCCAGCCCTCTTCAACAATCACCGCCCGATTGGTTTTCTTGAACGACTCCAGCACCGGTCCCATATCCAGCGGGCGCAGGGAACGCAGGTCTACGATCTCTACCTCAATGCCTTCCTTTGCCAGTTGATCAGCGGCTTTGGTGGAAATTTCCAGCATTTTGGAATAGGTGACAATGGTCACATGCCTGCCTTCGCGCTGGATGGTGGATTTTCCCAGCGGGACGATATAATCGCCTTCCGGGACTTCGCCGCGGGTCTGGTAAAGGGTAGCATGTTCGATAAATAACACCGGATCCTGACTGCGGATAGCGGCCTTGAGCATTCCTTTGGCATCCGCCGGCGTGCCGGGCGCTACCACTTTCAAGCCGGGGAAGTGAGCGAAAACCGCATCCGGTGTTTGTGAATGAGTTGCGCCCAATTGCCTCCCGCCGCCGCCTACTGCACGAATGACCAATGGCAAAATCATCTGCCCGCCGAACATGTAGTGCAGTTTGGCTGCCTGGTTGACGATGTGATCCATTGCTGAAAAAGCAAAGTTGATCGTCATCAATTCCGCAACCGGGCGAAGACCAGTCAGCGCGGCCCCGATTGCCGCACCGACAATCACGGCTTCCGCAATGGGGGTGTCGCGCACGCGCTCCGGGCCAAAATGGTCGTAAAAGCCTTTCGTGACCGCGTAAGTACCACCCCAAACGCCTACTTCTTCCCCCATGATAAACACGCTGGGGTCTCGCTCCATTTCCTCCCATAACGCCTGAGAGATGGCTTCTCGCATCGTTATTCTTGCCATAGGTTCACCCCGTCACTCTTCAACGAAAATATGCTTGAATAATTCTTCTGCCGGCGGTTCCGGACTGGCTTCGGCAAACGCCACTGCATCGTTGACTTCTTCTTCAGCCAGCCGGATCTGTTCCTGCAATTCCTCTTCGGTGGCGATTTTGTTGTCTAATAAATAGCGGTGGTAAATGCCAATCGGGTCATTTTCCAGCCACGTCTTAACTTCATCGGCAGAACGATACCGTTCGGGATCACCCATCGAATGGCCTCGGAAGCGGTAAGTAATCACTTCCAAAAACTGCGGACCACTCCCGTTTCGGATTTCCTCGTACAGACGGGCCGACACCTCACGGACTTTCATCAGATCCATGCCATCCACCGCTTCGCTTTTCATGCCATAGCCGTCTGCTTTTCGCCGGATTTCCGAAACTGCCGAAGCCCGTTCAACCGCTGTACCCATGCCGTACTGGTTATTTTCACAAACCCACAGCACCGGCAGATTCCAAACTTTGGAGAGATTGAGAGCCTCATGGAAATAACCAATGTTGGTAGCACCGTCCCCAAACATGCACACGGTTACGGCCTTCTGGTTTTGATAAACATCTCCCAATGCCAGACCGGCTGCAATCGGCAAATGTGCACCTACAATGGCATGGCCGCCCCAAAAATTTTTCTTAACGTCGGCAAGGTGCATAGAACCGCCTTTACCACGCGAACAACCCGTGACTTTTCCGAGCAGTTCTGCCATCACCTCGCGAGCCGAAAGACCGCAATTGATGGCCACACCGTGATCACGGTAGGCGGTGATGATGCGGTCCTCGGGGCGACGCACTGATATCAAACCGGTACTGACTGCTTCCTGCCCGATGTAAAGATGCAGAAATCCGCCAATTTTTCCTTGCTGATACAATTCCGCCGAACGCTCTTCTAGCCGGCGGATCACGACCATTTGATGATAGAGATCCAGATATTCGCGTTTCTCCATCGGCTGGAGATCCTCCTTTGTTCGATGTATCCTTCCTTCCGCTGACCCCGCTGCGGGGTATCATCGCCAGTTAACTGGACAATGTCACAGGGATTATACCAGAATCAAAAAACCCTCACAGGAGTTTGTAACACCTGAAAGGGTGTATTTGAGATTATCCAGAAGGATGATTGGAATTACTGATTCTTTTCCTGTGGCCTTCTGTAAAAAGCCATCAGGTCAATACCGCGTCGTCTTAAGTACAACCACCTGCCGTAAAACCACACCGCTCCACTCACAAATACTCCCCCTAAAAGTGCAAACGATTGCCAGCCCACAGGCAGAATATTCACTTGAAAGACAACCGGCAGGATCATGGCTGTCAGCAAGACCAAAACGGTCATCACCCCTAAAAAGCGCACCCAGCCTTGGGATGGTCTTTCCTCATCATCGGCAAGGAAGTTATAAGGATTCTTAATCAGTGCCATAACCGGTAACAGAAGCCCAAAAGCCACAAAGAGCACAAAATTGAAATGGCTGCCAATCCAGTTTGCCTGAGCCGCATCAATCACCACCACCAGGGCGATCATGGTAACAATGAGAAGGGCAAAGAGCGGGCTGTGTTGACGGGCATGAACAAGCCCAAACCATTCCGGAACAACTCCATCATCAGCCCACGCTTTGAGGATACGGCTTAAGGTAAGCAGGAAAACTTTCACAACCAAAATAAACATCACAATCCAGATCACCGCTAAAAAGAACAAAACGAATGGGTTGGGTTGAAGAATTGCCGCATAAAATGGCAGCCACGGCAGGACAATTCCCCGTAAAACACCGGTGGAACTTCCCCCGCCAGGTGTCGAAACCGGCATCGGTAAAACAACCCCGCCTTCCCCCGAAACACCTTTCATGCGCAAAAAACTTTCCGCTGCCAGAAATTGCCATGAAATGGTTCTTTCTAATAATGCAACCGCTGCAACCAGTAAAAACCCAGCCACTATTAGCGCCAGCAACCCCGCTGGGACGAGATTTCGCCGATGGGTTCGCAGCTCGCCGGACATCCATACCGGTAAACCAAGCGCAAAAAAGCCCATCAACCCGATCATTAAACCGATCGCAAGCATCTCCGGAAAAGTTTCTCCCTGCGCTTTCATTCCCAATTGAAAAGCCAGGTTGATGTGCAGCGAATGCGAACCGCTCCCAAAAATGCGGTCAAAAAATTCACTAAACCGGTTGGCAGGCACGGCAGCAAACTGGCTGAGAATAATTAGCCAGCCGAAAACGGAAAGGCCTGCTCCCCACCCCAATACCCTGCGGATGACCAGCGGGGGAAGAATGGAAAGGACAAATGCGGCAAATATCAGGCCGCTTGCAAGGTAAACTATCACCTGTGGATTTTGCAATGCAGCCGCAAAAACTTGCAAATCGTAAATACGCAGTACATTCCCCAGCAAATTCGCCAGATCGGGCAAAATAAGGCGGGCAAAGTTGCTCGCCAATAAACCGATGTAAATACCACCACCGATCAAGAAAGTCCAGCTGAAGGCGAAACCCGGTAGCGGATGAATCACACGGGTGCTGAAAGCATAATCCGGCGCTTCTCGCCCGGCAAGTCTTCCCATAGTCCAAACCGCGAGTAATATCACCAGCATCCCGCCCAAACCAATTAGTAGGACATTGGTGATGCTAATCCCCGGATACACTCCGGGTAATACACTTACCGGCAGCCACAAGGCCTGTACCAGCCCAACTCCTGCCAGTGCCAGGCTGATCACCGTCCAAAAACCGACCCAGTTCGTCAATGTACCCGCTTTACTGGCGGGTTTGGTTTCTGCTTGCGGGACAATCATCTCGGTTAATTCACTCAACTCGTTTCCTCCTTGAGGGGGGTGGCACAGAAGCCAATTGTGCAAGAAGGATGCCTACAAAAAAATTATACCAACCCTGTTCAAAAACAACCTTTCAATTCCGCAAAGCGCAAAATATATAAAACTTTATTTAGATGCGAAAGATAACCTTTCAATAAAAAGCGAGTCCTGTCATGGCCAAAAATTTCGCCGACAGGACTCGCGGGATGCTCCAGATGCTACAGGGCAATCTGGAAATTTTTGGATTGATTAAGCAGCGTGCTTCAGCGCAGCATGTGCAGCTGCCAGACGGGCAACCGGCACGCGGAAGGGCGAGCAAGACACGTAGTTGTTCCCAACCAGATGGCAGAATTCAATCGAGTTCGGGTCACCACCGTGTTCACCGCAAATACCCACTTCAAGGTCTGGGCGTGCTTTACGTCCGTCTTCCACTGCAATCTGCATCAGCCGACCAACGCCGTCCCGATCAAGAGTCTGGAAGGGATTCTTGGGCAGGATGCCGTTTTCAACGTAGGTAACGAGGAAACTGCGCTCGGCATCATCACGGCTGTAACCAAAGGTCATCTGAGTGAGATCGTTGGTGCCGAATGAGAAGAACTCCGCAATTTCGGCAATTTCACCAGCAGTGACTGCTGCCCGCGGAATTTCGATCATCGTGCCAAACTTGTACGGGAAGGACACGCCTTTCTCCTTCATTACTTCGCGGGCAATCTCTTCAAGGCGCGG
>DLXG01000227.1 GCA_003448875.1 Anaerolineaceae bacterium | reverse complement strand
CGTAAAGCGGTAATGTCAGAAGGAGGAGAAACGTTACCGTACCGCCAGTCGGTTATTCGAAGGATTACCAGCCCCGACCAAATCCGCCGCGTCCACCGCCGTGGCAGCCGCCAAAGCCCATGAAACCGCCGCGCAATCCAAACCCGCCCTGTTGCAGGAGCAAATCAGCCTGAGCCTGAGTGATGACACCATTGGCTACGGCTTCCTTCACCGCATTTTCAAAAGCGGCCTGCATGGAGTTCTGGAAGGCTTCATTGTTGAAAAGGGCATGGCGGGCGCGCATCAGGTTGGCTTCCTCTTCGGTGATGCGTCCATCCGCTACGGCCTGTTCCAGCCGAATCTCGGCAGCCTTTGCGTAAGCGGCCTGCAAATCATCCACCGAGATACCCAGAGCCTTAGCAAAGTGCGATTCAAAATCAACGCCGTTTTGGAGCAGCCAGCCGAACATGCCTCTGCCTCCAAAGCGTCCGCTGCCATTCAGGATGGCATCTGCCTGAGCCTGAGTGATCAAACCTTTATCCACGCCTTCCTGCACAGCGGATTGGACGGCTTGCTGATAAGCGCTGTTCAGTTCATCGGTGGTGATCCCCAGCGCTTGAGCCAGTGCCTCACCAGCGTTTGGCCCCATCATGCCGCGTCCGCCGCCGAACGGCCCGCCAATTTGTGGCAGCGCGCTGGCGCTGACGTTCTGGAAGGCCTGCGCGGCCAGACCAACCGCAAGAATCAGGGCGAGAGCGCCCAGTGATAAACCGATCAATATCTTTTTGTTCTTCATACCTGTACTCCTCTCAATTCATTTGGATTCGGGAGTTTCCCGTTTATGACTGTGCTTAAGATAACAAAGGATTGTTTAGAAATTATGAAGAGCCGATTTGGAAATTATTGGATTTTGGAGAGCACAGGCACTATGGTAAAATCTTTGACATTCCGCATTGAATGAGGACGATAAAGCCATGCCGTATGAAGCGGTCATTGGATTAGAAGTTCACGCTGAGCTGCAAACCCGCTCCAAGATGTTTTGTGCCTGTCCGGTGGTAGATTCTACGCAGGCAGAACCTAACAGTGCTGTGTGTCCGGTGTGCGCCGGCATGCCGGGAACCCTGCCGGTGGTCAACCGCACGGCGGTTGAACTGGCTTTGCGGGTGGCTCTTGCCTTAGAATGTGAAATTGCCCCGCTCAGTCTGTTTGCGCGCAAAAATTACTTTTACCCCGACCTGCCCAAAGGTTACCAGATCTCACAATATGAGTACCCGCTGGCGCAGCGCGGGGTGCTGCGGATTGAGACCTCACGGGGAGAAAAGGTGGTGCACATTCGGCGGGTGCATCTGGAAGAGGATACCGGAAAATTGCTTCATGTGAATCAACCGGATGGAGAAGCCTTCTCGCTGGTTGACCTGAACCGGGCCGGCGTGCCTCTGCTGGAAATTGTCAGCGAGCCAGACATGCACTCTCTGGAAGAAGTGCGTGCTTATGCCACTGGGCTGCGGGCAATTTTGCGGCGGGTTGGGGCAAACAGCGGTGACATGGAAAAGGGTGTGATTCGCTTTGAGGCGAATGTTTCACTGCGACCACAAGGCAGCGACCAATTGGGGACGCGGGTTGAAATCAAGAATCTGAACAGTTTTCGGGCGATGGAGCGGGCGATTGCTTATGAAATCGAACGCCAGAGCCGTGTGCTGGAGCGCGGTCAAACGGTTGAGCAGGAAACCCTTGGCTGGGATGATGCGGCTCAGCTGACTTTCAGCCAGCGCAGCAAAGAAGAGGCGCATGATTACCGCTACTTTCCCGAACCGGATTTGCCGCCGCTGATTGTTGAGCCCGAATGGATTGAGAAGGTACGCGCGGCCATGCCGGAATTGCCGCAGGCGATGAAAAACCGCTTCATGAAGCAATACGGGTTGAATGCCGGCGAAGCCGCTCTGTTGAGCGAAGATGAGGCGGTGGCGCGCTACTTTGAATCCTGTGTGAGCGAAGCAGGCCCGGCTGTGCCTGCCCGCACGATTGCGCTGTGGATCTGCGGTGAAATCTTTGGGTGGCTGAATCAGAGCGGGGAGAGCATCGAAGCCGTGCGGGTAACACCCGCCGCTTTGGTTGAGCTGCTGCGGATGGCTGGCGATCAGACGATTAACCTCAACACCGCCAAAATGGTGCTGAGCGAGATGCTTGCCAGCGGGCGGGGAGCGGCAGAAATTATCGGCGAGCGGGGTTTGACACAAGTCAGGGATACTGCCCTGATTGCTGAGGTTGTGGCAAGGGTGCTGGCGGAAAATCCGCGCGAGGTGGAGTCGTATTATCAGGGTAAAACGACTGTATTCAACTGGCTGCTGGGTCAGGTGATGCGCCAGACCGGCGGACGGGCCAGTCCATCGGCGGCGCGGGCTGAACTGGAGCGTCAACTGTCGGCATCAAAAACGGATTGACACATCTCTCAATGTGACGAATTGCGCAGGCCCGTGCCGGGAATCACCGTAGAGAGGCGATTTTCATCATATTGACGAACGGCATCAGGTTTGCTACCCTATATCAGGATCATCATCACCTAATTTTGAGGTAAACCCAGCTGATGTGCTGCCAGCAGCAACAATCCCAACAGTCCTTAGCGGGCACAGCACCGTTGTGCCCGTTTATTTTTTAACCATCGGTTGAATCAACCCAAATCTATTACCTGACAGGAGAAAAAACCAATGGCAGAAACCACCAATGCGTTTGAAATGGCTCAGCGCCAATTCGATCATGTGGCAGAACTGCTCAAATTAGATCCGCAAGTGCGCGAGATTTTGCGCTGGCCGCTGCGCGAGTTCCACTTCCGTATTCCCGTGCGCATGGATGATGGCAGCATCAAAGTCTTTCAGGGTTTCCGCGTCCAGCACAACGATGCGCGCGGCCCCAGCAAGGGCGGTATCCGTTTTCACCCCGCTGAAACGATTGACACGGTACGCGCACTGGCTACGTGGATGACCTGGAAGTGCGCGGTGGTGGATATTCCGCTGGGCGGCGGCAAGGGCGGTGTGGTTGTTGACCCGGCAACCCTCTCTACCAGCGAAAAAGAACGCCTGGTGCGCGGCTGGGTGCAGCAGATGTGGAAGAACATTGGGCCGCGTCAGGATGTGCCCGCCCCGGATGTCGGTACCACCCCGCAGATGATGGGCTGGATGATGGATGAATATTCCAAACTGGTGGGCGAATACACGCCCGGCGTGATCACGGGCAAGCCGGTCGGCGGCGGCGGTTCTCTGGGACGCACCGAAGCGACCGGGTTTGGGGTGATCTACACCGTGCGCGAAGCCATGAAGCATCTCAAACTGGACCCGACCAAATGTCTGGCGGCCATTCAGGGGTTTGGCAATGTGGCACAGTATGCTGCGATCGGTTTCACGGAATTATTGGGCGGTAAGGTGGTGTGTGTCTCGTACTGGGACCGCGAAGACCGCACGCCCTACACGGTCAGCAAGGCGGATGGAATTGATCCGCGTTACCTGATGAGCATCACCGATCAGTACGGCACGATTGACAAGAACAAGGCCAGAGAGGCCGGCTATGCCATTGAACCGGCTGATGCCTGGCTGAGCAAAGAGGTGGATGTGCTGATTCCGGCGGCGCTGGAAGGTCAGATCAACGCCGAATCGGTGCATAAGATCTCCCCGCGGGTCAAAATTATTGCCGAAGGTGCCAATGGCCCGACCACACCGGAAGCCGACGAGGTCATCCGCCAGCGGGGTATCTTCCTCATCCCGGACTTCCTCTGCAACGCGGGCGGCGTAACGGTTTCCTACTTTGAAAGCGTGCAAAATGACATGAATTTCTACTGGCCCAAGGAAGAAGTGCTGAGCAAACTGGACCAGAAGATGACCGCTGCCTTTGAGGCGGTATTAGAACTGGCAGAAAAAGAAAAGGTGTACATGCGCGATGCGGCCTACATGGTCGCCATCAATCGGGTGGTCAAGGCGATGGAATTGCGCGGCTGGATTTAATCTCAGGGAACCAGCCAGTTGGCCAGCGCCTCTCCCAAGCGGGAGAGGCGCTGATTTTTTTTCCTTCAAAGTGGAGGGTCAATAACGGGCAAGGGTGGTGATGGCAGGTGTCTGATCGAACATCCAGAAAGCCAGCGGCAGTCCCAACCCAAGGCTGATGCCGGTCAGTAGCCAGGCCAGTGCCAGCCACAGCGCGCTGAACCACCAGCCGATCAGGATAAAGTAGATGGCCCGCAACAGGAAGGGCGGCTGCGGCAGGCTCGATTCGCGGTAGATGACCTTGCCATCTACAACCATGACCCGCGCCTGCCGTTTAACCGGCTTGAGCGTCATAATCTGCGGCAGGCGGTTGAGCAACCACAGGCCCAGCGGCAGCCCGATAATGGTGACATTCAGCACCCAGGCCACTACGGTAACGATGCCGCCCAGCCATAAACCAACCAGCAAAAAGTACAGAATGCGGATCAAACAGCCGGGTCCCTGTTCCTGCGGCTGAACGATGACGGGAGTTGGTGTGGATTGACTCATTTTTTGTACCTCTTTCGCGAATGTTGTAATGGAATTACGGATTACACGTTACTATCTACGCAAAAGAGGCCTGAAAGTTGCAGGTTTCTTCGTCAGCACTCGATGCAGTGACCGATATCTTCGTACCAGAGTTCGGGTTTTTCGGCGATGAAGTCCTTCATCATTTGAATCAATTGCGGGTCGTTCAGCACCACCAGTTCCACCCCGCGCGACTTAAGCAACTCTTCTGCGCCTAAAAAGGTCTGGTTCTCGCCAATCACCACGCGTGGAATTTTATAGAGCAAAATCGCCCCGCTGCACATATCACAGGGCGAAAGGGTGGTGTAAATGGTGGCGCGGCGATACTCTTCCGGCGCCAGCCGCCCGGCGTTTTCCAGCGCATCCATTTCGGCATGTAAGACCGGACTGCCGCGCTGAACCCGGCGGTTGTGGCCCCGCCCGATGATTTTGCCGTCCAGTACCAGTACCGAGCCAATCGGGATGCCCCCTTCACGGTAGCCTTGCAGGGCTTCTTCATAGGCGGCTTGCATGAATTCATCCATGTTATTTCCTCCTCATTTGGCAAGGTGAAATAATTTGGATGTATCTTATCACGAATTGGCAGAGATTCAAGCGTCCTTAAAAAGGCGGCTCATCCGCCTGACTGGTGGAGAACTCAGTTTGCGTTGGGTGGGAAGCAATGCTCTGGTTTTTGGCCTTTTGCCAGTAAATGATCATCACTCCGCCTGCCATCAGCAGCAACAACACAAGGCGCAGCCAGAAGGGAGGTTGAACAAAGGTCAGAATGAACAAAATCACGACAGCCTCAATGCCCACACCAAGGGCATGATAGCCGGTTGCCCCTTGCACAAAGTTGACCGCGGCAATGATTCCACCGAAAAACACCAGCAGCCACAGAATCGCCCAAAGCGGTTCTTCAACGGCGGGGGGAATGCGTCCCTCAGCCCGTTCGCGAATGCCCAGCATCATGGCTCTTTCCATGACATAACCGCTGTTCATAATCAGGTTGAACAATCCCATGGGGACGTCTTCCGGCGCGTCAATGCGGTGGCGCACGACCAGCCGAGAAGCGTTTTGGTTAAGGGGATAGACGTACCACAACCACGTCCATTGGAGCGGCAGTTCGGCGGTGTTCCTTGCCAGCACAAATTCGCCCGGCTGGTAATCCTGAATTACCAGAAAATTCATGATAATGCCCTGTTCGCCTCGCGGCGGGTTTTGCCATTCATCGTGGATGCGGTTGGCGTTGACATAACGGCATTCCCCTGAGGTCATACAAAACAAGTTTTCGATGAAAGTAATCGAGTAAAACGCCGCACGAGAGTCGCCCATCTGAATCAACCATGGGTAAATCTGCTCCGGGCGGGCGTGGATGGTGATAGCGTGATTCCAGATCAGGTCGGGGGTTGGGATTAATTCGTCACCCGGCAGGGAGAGATTAACCTCTTCGGGTTTGCTGCCCCAATTCGGAATCTGGCGGCTTATCCAGTAAAAACCAGCCACCAGTAACATAATGACTGTTCCAATGCCAATGAAGATGCGTTTGGTTGGCTTTAATTTCGTCATCCTTCACCCCCCCAAATCTGAAATCCGAAAGAATTGGGATTAAAAGTGTAAAGATTATTTATCATTCTAGCACAGTATTCTTAACAAGTAATGTGGAGATGGCGTAATGCGGGGGTGTCGAATGTCATTTTAAGGGGGTGAGTCCAGCATCTTGTTGATCTGGGAGGGTAGTTTTATAATACTGATTGAGTGAGTATATGGAATCGGCTGCCAGATCTTCTGTTCAATCTCGTTTGGTTACTCCCGAAAATTTGCTGCTGGCGCTGCTGCTGGAAGGGCCGCGCGATGGTTATCAGCTCAACCGAATTCTAAAGCAGGAATTGAATCAAATCTGGCGGTTGAGCCAGAGCCAGTTATATGCAACCCTGAGGCGGCTGGAAGCACGCGGTATGGTTAGTGGGACACTAACGGCTTCCAAGCGCGGCCTGCCGCGGCGTGTGTTTGAATTGACCGAAGCCGGTCGCACACAGGCTAATGAGTGGTTGGCTACCCCCAGCCCGTGCAGTGTGCAGGTGGTTCGTTTAGACCTGCCGGCGCGGATGTATGTGTTAAACCGCATCCGTCCCGAACTGGTCGAAGATGTGCTTGCCCGTCAACGAAGCGTTCTGCTGGAGGGATTGCAGCGCTTGCAGACACAGTTTTATCTCATTCCCGAAAATCAACCCTTCAACCGGATGGCCTGCGAAATCCGCCTGAATCAGATCCAGGCTTTACTGGAGTGGTTTGATAAAACTTTTTTTAGTTGAATTTAAGTGCTTTGAGATTCGGCGCCACCTGATGTGGATTAATGAGCATGGCGGGTGATTTGTGGATCATCACAGGGGAGTTTGGGGCCGGAAAAACACGCTGGTGCCAGCAGTTTTTGGCGTTGGCCCGGCAGGCTGGCTGGGATGCCGCCGGCATTCTCAGCCCGGCGGTATTTGAGAACGGGCAAAAAGTAGCCATTGAGGCGGTGGATGTGCGCAGCGGCGAACGCCGGCGGCTGGCAACCCGCCGTCAAACGGAGGATAGCGCCCTGATTCACACCCGCGAATGGCTTTTTGAAACGGATACGATCAGATGGGGCAACACAGTTTTTCAGCAGGCGCTGCCGTGCGACCTGTTGATCGTGGACGAGGTCGGCCCCCTGGAATTGTTGCAGGGACGGGGCTGGGTGGCTGCGATGGAGGCAATTGCCTCACGGGCCTATCGGCTGGCAGTGGTGGTCGTGCGCCCTTCACTTTTGCCAATTGCCGAAAAATGGCAGCCGCAGGCTGTAATCACCGTGCGCCATACGATACAATAAGGTAAAAGCAGGGCATCGTCGCGGGAGGATGACCATGAAACTGGAGAAAATTGAAACTGCCATGCGGGTGGTGCTGGCATTCAACGAGGCCCTCAACCGGCACGATGTGCCGGCTATGATGCAAATGATGAGTGAGGACTGCTTGTTCGAAAACACAACGCCTGCCCCAGACGGCACGGCCTACAAAGGTAAAGAAACGGTGCAGCGCTTTTGGGAAGAATTCTTCAAGCAGTCTCCCCAGGCGCGGATAGAGGTGGAAGAAATTTTCGGCATGGGCGAGCGCTGTGTGATGCGTTGGAAATACTTCTGGGTGGATGAGCAGGGAAGCAGCGGGCATGTGCGTGGGGTGGATGTATACCGTGTGAGGGGCGGGAAGATTAGCGAGAAATTATCGTATGTCAAAGGATAATTCGGGGGTTTGTTAACATTTGATTTAAACCAATGGAGTTGATCCCACCTCTCGGGCAAGTATGATATGATGAATTAGATTTCCTGTTTTTTTCCCGCCCTTCTAAAACAAAATCATGTTCAAGCATTTTCAAATTTTGCTGATCCTGCTGTCGCTATCACTGTGCGGCTGTGATCGCTTTTCTGATTCCACCCCGTCGCCGAAAGTGAAAGTAATTGACCACCCCCCGGTTGATTGGGCCATAAGTGGCAAAAGACTGGCGGAATCGGGTTGCAGTGGAGTGTTGAAAGAAGACTGTGCAGAATTGATTGCACTGGGTTGTGATGAAATCGCTGCCCCGCATTTTTATTCCGGCGGCTTGAATCCGCCGTATCCCATTGGGGAGTGTATCCATCAGGGTGACGAGCCTCCCGATCCGGCATATTTTCGCCGGCCGCCGGGTCTGGACTCTCGATTCCGCAGTTTTGTGGTCTTTCTCAAAGATGAATACCGACTGATCATCAAACAATCTGAATTCCGGGAAATTTTTGCGCCGGTTGAATCGGCTGAAGAGGCACTGAGTTACGCCATGGGGATGACTTCCTTGTGGGCCGAGTATTCACTTGATCCCAATGCCAATGTCAAATATCTGGTAGATGTGATTGAAGAAACTTATGTTGAAGAGACTCCGGCAGGTTATGTTGTCCACCTGTTTGACTCGGATCGCCGCATGGGTTGTGTGACCGATACCATCTATGCGGTGGATGTATTGGTCACGCCGGAAGGGGAAATTGAGGTGATCAATCGGGAAGCGGTTTTTACGAGAGACGCCTGTTATGATTTTGGAGTGCTGGTTTTAGATCAGGATTGAGAATAGGGAGGCCACCATGAACGGCGAATCAACCGGAACACTGATGCCCATTGTTGCTTTGCTGATCATTATTTTTGGCGTCATTTTATATCTGTTCATTTTCAAGAGGGGCAGGAATAAAGGACAGGAGATGCTGCAAAGCTTAGGTTTTACAGCGATTGCTCCTGATAAAACACTTGAAAGAAGGCTTGCTCAACTGTATCGCAACCCGAATGTGATTCTGCGCGAGGTGTTCCAACGCCGTTTGCCTGACGCTTCCATGTATATTTTCGCTCTGGATGATCCGGATGGGGTGGTTACACCGAGGGGAATAGCGGTTCTCTCTTCCAACCTTTCCTTACCACAATTCAGAATCTTTCCGAAAATCGACTCCAAACAGTTCGGATTGGGCGGGTTGGGAAATAAGGTTATTGAGCGGGCTGTTGCCACTGCGGGGGAGAAGGTTGAATTTCCCGCTTTTCCAGAATTTGTTGAAAAGTATTTCCTCGTTTCCGAGGATGCAGACAGCCTCGAACAGTTTTTCAATGACCAGATGGCGGATTATTTTTCCAGAAGTCAGCTTTTCAGTGTCCTTGCTGAAGGGGATATGTTCGTGTTTGAGGATTATGGAATGTTCTTTGTCAAAAACGACCTGTCAAAGATCAGCCAGAGCGTCAGGCGGGCAATGGAAATTTACGAGGTGCTTCAGACAAAAAGAGTGGTTTAAGGATATGTTTTTGAATTACAATGGGATCACATGGATTAGCCAAAGACAAGAGGATTTCTGTGCTTAAACTGCCTCGAATTGATTCGATTAGCCAATCTTCGTAAAAGATAAAAATCAGGAGGTGCGGAATGAGAAAAATCAAATTAGGTACCAGTGATCTGGAAGTACCGGTGGTAGCCGTTGGCTGTATGCGCATCAATCAACTCCAGCCCAAACAGGCCGAGCAGTTCGTTCAGACCGCACTGGAGCTCGGCGCTAACTTTTTTGATCATGCCGATATTTACGGCGGGGGAGCCTGCGAAGAAATCTTCGCAAAAGCCGTTCACATGAATGATGATGTGCGCGAGAAGATCATCTTACAATCCAAATGCGGCATTCGTGAAGGGCGGTATGATTTTTCCAAAGAGCATATCCTCAACGCTGTGGATGGCAGCCTCAAACGTTTGCGTACCGATTATCTGGATGTGTTGCTGCTGCACCGCCCGGATGCGCTGGTAGAACCCGAAGAGGTGGCGGAGGCGTTCGATATCCTCCAATCCACTGGCAAAGTGAAGCACTTTGGGGTATCCAATCACAAGCCGATGCAGATTGAGTTGTTAAAAAAGTATGTCAAACAGCCGATCCTTGCCAATCAGTTACAGTTGAGCATTATGCACGCCAACATGATTGCGAATGGGATGCACGTCAACATGCTAACCGATGCGGCAATTGATCGGGATGGCAGTGTGCTGGATTACTGCCGCCTGCATGAGATCACCATCCAGCCGTGGTCGCCTTTCCTGTACGGTTTCTTTGAGGGCGTATTTGTGGGGAATGAAAAGTTCCCGACCCTCAATGCAAAAATGGATGAAATTGCCGCGCGATACGGCGTAACCAACACTACCATAGCGATTGCGTGGCTGCTGCGTCACCCGGCTAAAATGCAGCCGGTGATCGGCACCACTAATCTGCAACGGTTGAAGGATAGCCTGAAAGCCGCTGAGGTGAATCTCACCCGGGAAGAGTGGTATGAGATCTTTCTGGCAGCCGGTTATACGCTGCCGTGATTAAAACCAAGCACCATTGTTGAAGTTCAAAACCTGATAGAATTTAAATCCGCAATACTTCCCCTACCCAACGAATGCTTTGGGAAGGGCGGTAGGGATTGTACAATAGTGCCTGACCGCCGCGTCGTCACGAAGCGGATTTAATTTCTTAGTCAAAGTATTGAGCCTTCTAATAAGTGGTATGCTGCACTATGAGAGCGATGGCTTTCTTGCATAAGTCAGACTGGGAGGGTGCGTAAAAATTTTTATGAATCGAAAGCATATACCCTCCATTATTCAAGCCTTAACCGCTGCCCTTTTATTTGGGGTGAGTGCGCCTCTGGCAAAATATCTGCTGGGTGAAATTGATCCCCTTCCGCTGGCGGCTTTTTTGTATCTGGGCAGTGGTATTGGTTTGTTAGGGGTGAAACTATATCAACACATAACCCGCCAAAGGAACAATGAAGCCCGGCTTGAAAAATCCGATTTTAAATGGCTGGCGGGCGCGGTCATAGCAGGTGGGGTTGCTGCTCCCATTATCTTACTGGTTAGTTTGAAGAACACACCTGCGGCTACGGCTTCTTTGCTTTTAAATTTTGAAGGGGTAGCCACGAGTTTGATTGCTTTTTTTGTGTTTGGAGAGTCAATCAGCCGTCGTGCAGGATGGGCGATTGCACTCATTACCATTGGAAGTGTTATTCTGACAATTAACCCTCAGGCCGAATGGGGTCTTTCCTTCGGTGCGGTAGGTATTCTTGCTGCCTGCGTTTTGTGGGGGATGGACAATAATTTCACCCGCAACATTTCGGCTAAAGATCCCATTACGATTGTAACTGTAAAGGGACTGGCGGCAGGAAGTCTGTCCTTTGGGATGGCTTTGGTTTTGGGCAATCGTCTTCCTGCGTGGGATGTTGTTTGGAAGGCTCTGGTACTGGGCGGATTATCCTATGGGGCAAGCATCGTGTTGTTTATTCATGCAATGCGCGGACTTGGGGCGGCTCGCACCAGTACCTTATTCAGCACAGCACCGATTGCAGGCATCATTTTATCCATTCTAATATTCCGCGAATTACCTGACTGGTTATTTTTCGTTTCACTGCCGTTGATGGTGATCGGGGCGTTATTGTTAGTAAATGAGGAGCATGAACATCCACATGTTCATGAAGTGCTGATTCACGAACATGCCCATACTCACGATGATGGTCATCACGAACACGAACATGAGGGGATAACCCCTCGAAAGCACTCTCATCTTCATACCCATGAGAGACTGATCCATGCACATCCTCACATGCCGGATATCCATCATCGTCACGAGCACAACACCCATTGCTGATAAGTTCACTAACCAGTTTGAATAGGACATCCGGCAGAACACGAATATCATCCCTCGATGGGTTCGGCAGCCTTTTACTCCGCAAGCAAACGTAAAATTCTGCCGATGGAATCAACGTATGAAAATGTTTTTATTGTGAAGCGAATGAGAAATTATTCAGGTTTAACCGGTCAACAGGGCTTGCTTTTTGATGAGCCTTTTGAAGATCATCGCTTAATAACTGAACATATCGCCGGGTTGTTTCTATGCTGGCGTAGCCCATGATCATTTGAAGGCTAACCATATCCATCCCAAATTTCAAGGAGAGGGTTGCAAAGGATCGTCATAGCATGTGAGGAGTAACTTTGATCCCTGATTGTTTTGAAAGCCGGAGAAACATTCTTTGCATACTGTCTCCGTTGAAAGGCTTTCCGTTTCTGGATCTGGAAAAGGGGCTTCCCTTTTCCCGAAAATTGAAATCAGGCTATTAATCTAAAAGGGTATTAATCGTGGCTTGGCCAATAAATACTATTCTATCTTTGTTCCCCTTGCTCTGAACGATGCGAATCATTCCACTTTCAATCTGTACATCTCCGGTTTTTAGATTGCAAACTTCCCGGCCTCTTAATCTGCTATCAACGATCGTAAGAAAGATTGCTTTTTCTTGAGCATCACAGAATTCCAATAATTGTTTGATTTGAGAGGAATTCAGGAAAGGCAGACTTTGTCTCGGAGGAGGGGGCACTTTAATTACGCGAAAACGTGCGCTCGCAGCTAGGGGTGATGGTCAAGCGGCTTTTACGAAGATACGGTTACCCGCCTGACCGGCAGGAGAAGGCTACTCAAACGGTGCTGGAACAGGCCGCCCTGCTGACGGAGTTATGGGTGGCAGAGGGGGTTGCCTGAATGAACGAACTGGAACGTCAATTTAAGCAAGCGGTCTGGGAAGCGGTTGAAATCTGTAAAAAGCACCGCTACAACCCGACCT
>DLXG01000322.1 GCA_003448875.1 Anaerolineaceae bacterium | reverse complement strand
GGCCGGTAATACCCCCACCCCTGCGAGCGCGCCGCCTGCGATTCTTCCTCCACCGCCCACCGCGGTACCCACGCAAGTACCCTCGCCCGAAAATCCGCAGCCCAGCCTGCCGGATTTATGCGGCAACCCCTATTATCCGGTGGTCAACGGGGCAACCTATTTTTATCACCTTTCGTCGGGTGAGAACGTCATCCGCACCATACAAACCGATGAAACCACCCAAAAATTCACCATCCTCGTCAGTAGTGCGGGGATAAACGCAAAGATCGAGGGTCAATGCACCAGCGATGGGATAGTCATCATGGAGACACCGGGTTCGACCACCACTACATCGGATGAAGGGGGTGCTTCGACGGTAACGACTTAAACCTCCAGCGGTGTAACCTTGCCCAATGATCTGGCTCCCGGCAAACAATGGTCACAGACCATTCGGGTGACCACCGAATCGGGAGAGTCGCTGATTCAGTCAGATTACAGGGCAGTCGGGTTTGAAGAAATCACGGTGCCGGCTGGTACCTTCACCACCCTGAAAATTGAACAAAACGGGTATGTGACCGTCTTCGATCAGAAAATTGCCATGGAGGGTCTGGTGGGCTGGTATGTGGAGGGCATCGGACTGGTCAGGTTTGAGGTGCCCGGTGCGCCGGTATCGGAATTGACCATGTACGATTTGGGAGATTGAGGGCTTTGTGAGGTTTGGAGAGCGAGCATGTTCAAAAAGATTCAAATTCTGATGGTCTTTGTCATTCTGATGATGGGCTGGGTGGTTTCGGCCTGTGCGGGTGCTTCGTCCCCGACCGATAACCCGGCAAGTGAAAACAGGCCGGCACCGCTGGCCGGTCAACCAACCGCTGTTTCACAGCCGGGCAGCAGCAGTGATCAGCCCGCGCCGACCTCACTGCCGCAAAACACTGGTCAGATGAACGGGGAGCGGATGATCCCCTGCGCGCAGTTGATTCCTCCCGATGAATTGAAGAATCTGCTGTCGGTTGAGCCGGAAAGACTGGCGGAAAACAGTTTTGCGGGCACCACCTCCTGCGAGTGGAAGTACACCCCCGCTGACGCAGTACAGCCCCGCCTTTTTTACCTTCAGGCAGGTTTCGATGATCAGGCTGTTTCTTTGTGGGAATCAACCCGCAAAGCTGAACTGAATAATGAGCCTTCCGATCTGGTGGTCATCTCGGTGGATGGGTTGGGGGACGAGAACTACACGTGGAAATCGGCCATCACTGGCCTGCGGGTGGCGTACGTCCGCGTGGGCGGGCAAACGCTCATTTGGCGATTCGATCCAGCAGATGTCCTCTACATGGCGAACGAATCGGGCCTGATTGACATGAGTCAACGGATTTTTGAACGAATGAAGTAGATGGAAGGGTGGTTTTTATGGGAGGAACGCGTATGAAGATCAATTGTTGGTTGCAGGTCTGCTTGCGGTTGGCGGCTGTGCTTTTTCTGCTCGCTGCTATGCTGGGCAGCGCTCCCCGGCACCCGGTTCGGGCAGCCGGGACGCGTTATTACGTGCGGGGCAACGGCGGCAGTGTATCGAATAGCGGTTTGAGCTGGAACGATGCCTTCAAGTACTTGCAGCAAGCCCTGACAGTTGCCAACAGCGGCGATGAAATCTGGGTCGCTGCCGGTGTTTATTATCCCGATGACGGCGGCCCTTACCCGTCCGATTCGCGCAATGCCACTTTTACGCTGGAAGACGGCGTGGCAATCTACGGCGGATTTGCCGGAACGGAGACGCTTCTCTCTCAACGGAATTTCACCGTCAATCTCACCATCCTCAGCGGTGATGTGGATAATAACGATTTCAACGGGGATGGTAATTTTATCGCTGAAAGTATCGCTGATATTGTAGGAAGTAATGCCTACCATGTGGTCACCACCAGCGGCAATGCCAGCACGGCCATACTGGATGGATTGGTGATTACTGCCGGTAAAGCGGATGGTAACACCGACCCGCTCAACAAGGGCGGTGGGGTATATGCCTATCAGAGCAGCGCCACCCTGCGTAACCTCGCCTTTTCAGCCAATTACGCTGGCTCGGGCGGGGGTCTGGCGGGGGTGGATTGCCCTGCTCTTTCCCTGACGAAGGCGGATTTTGTCAACAACTACGCCCTTTTTGAAGGCGGCGGCCTTGCGCTAATCAACAGTACACTGACACTCACGAATGTGATGCTTGGCGGGAATGAGGCGGGCAGTTCAGGCGGCGGCATGGATAATTCCAACAGCACAATTAGCATAAACAACGCCATCTTTACGGATAATCTGGCTCCATTAGGCGGCGCTATGGCCAATCGTTTCAATACCCGGCTTGATTTGGTGAACGGCACATTTTCTTCCAATTATGCCAGCAGCGGCGGCGGCGGCATGTACAACCAGAACAGTCGTCCCACCCTTTCTAACCTTACCTTCACGGATAATCGTTCACCTGTCGGCGGCGGGATGTACAACCTGAACAGCAACCCCACGCTCCTGTTCAATACTTTTCGCGACAATCAGGCTGATTTTGGAGGCGGGCTTTCAAACGATAACAGCCGGCCGGTCATCCAGTTTGGTTTGTTTGAGGGCAATTATGCCAGCGACAAAGGTGGCGCGGTCCACAACCTCAACGGCAGCAACCTCAGCCTGCTGAGCAGTACCGTGCGGAATAATCAGGCGGCGGCTGGCGGCGGTATGTACAATTACCTCAGTAACCCCGACCTAACCAACGTGGATTTCCAGAATAATCGGGCTGATTCTGCTTCCCTCGGCGGGGGCGGCATGTACAACTATTCCAGCAGCCCGGTGCTTTCGCGGGTCACTTTTAACGGGAACACGGCCAGTAATGCGGGCGGCGGTATGTACAATTACCTTGGCAGCCATCCACAACTGACCGATGTGACTTTTAGCGGTAACACCGCCCAAAACGGCGGGGGCATGCGCAACCACAGCGGCAACAATCAGCCGGAATTGAACCGGGTGACCTTTGTGGGCAATGAAGCCGCTTTTGGCGGAGGCATGTCCAACGACAACAGCGCACCCCGGTTGACCAATGTGACCTTTTCGGGTAATTATGCCAGCCATTTTGGCGGAGGAATGATGAATTATCAGAGCAGCCCGCTGCTCTGGAATGTGACCTTTTACCAGAATGCCTCCGAAGATCCGGGCGGCGGGCTGTATAACAGCAACGGCGGCCTGCCGTTTCTGCGAAATGTCATTCTGGCGGGTAGTGTCAACGGTGACTGTGTCAACGGCCCCGGCGGTGTGGTTGCCGGTGAATATACACTGGTTCAGGATAGCGGTGTGAATGCCTGCGGAGCGGTGAACGGCTTTGGTTTTACCGTTGGGGTGAATCCTGAATTAGGCCCGCTGGCCAGCAACGGCGGTTTTACCCAGACCCACGCGCTCTTGAAGGATTCACCCGCCATAGATGCAGTGTTGAACAATAATTGTCCAAACGAAGATCAGCGCGGCGTGACCCGCCCACAAAAGGCCTATTGTGATGTTGGCGCAGTCGAATACACCGATCCGCTGCTGGTATTCCTGCCGCTGGTGAGGAAGTAAAGAAAATGTTTTCTGGAAGATTTTTCGGCTAATTGAAAGGAAAAAGCGCTTCCTAATGTGGCAGAAGTGTATTACACCTCTGCCACACGCATTCTTGCACTATTGCCTGCAAAGTTAAGAATACAAACCGGCTTATAGATTGGCGCGGAAAGGGTAAAATAATATAACTCTCTTCCCACCCTTTCTCACCATGTCATCTGCATACTTGCTTCCATTTTCCTCTGCGGAGGCCCTGCGCCTGGATCAGAGCGGCGGTAAAGGTGCCAATCTGGCGAGGCTCAGTCAGGCCGGTTTGCCGGTTCCGCCCGGCGTTATTTTAAGCACGGCGGCTTACCGCGCTTTTGTGCAGGCCAATCACCTGACGCAAGTGCTGGCTGAGGCGCAGTCTGCTGCTCCCGAAACACCGCTGCAAATTCTGGAAGAAATTTCGGCCAGAATCCGCGCTCAGTTTGCGGCTGCTGCCCTGCCGCCCGATCTGGAAGAGGAAGTGTGCGGGTGGTACCGTCAGGCCGGCCGGCCGCGTTTGGCGGTGCGTTCCTCCGCCACAACCGAAGACCTGCCGGGCCTCTCGTTTGCCGGTCAGCAGGATACCTTCCTGAACATCGAGGGTGAGAGAGAATTGCTGCAAGCCGTGAAGGCTTGCTGGAGCAGTCTGTGGACGGCACGCGCCATCAGTTACCGCCTGCACCACGACGTACCCCAGTCCGAGCTGGCGCTGGCGGTGATTCTGCAAAGCATGGTGGAAAGCCGTGTCGCAGGTGTGATGTTTACCGCCAATCCGTTAAGTGGCGCGCGGCATGAAGTGGTTATCAACGCTGCCTTTGGGCTGGGGGATGCGCTGGTTTCCGGGCGGGTTGAACCGGATGAGTACGTGGTGGATGTGAATGCTCAACGGCTGTTGAGCAAAAAATTAGGGGCAAAAACGGCTCAGGTTGAGGGGGCAATGCCGGCTGTGGCATCTTCCATGACAGTCTCTCAGGCCCTTCCCGATGACGAAATTTTCAGACTGGTGGAATTGGGCAAGCGCATTGAGGCAATTTACGAGTTTCCGCAGGATATTGAGTGGGCCTGGGCCGGCGGTGAGTTTTACATCCTGCAATCCCGCCCGATCACTTCGCTGTACCCGCTTCCGCGAGGGATGCCTGCCAGACCGCTGCATGTGCTGTTTTCCTTTGCAGCCGTTCAGGGAGTATTTGAACCGATCACCCCGTTTGGGCGTGAGATCATCGTACGGTTTTTTGGCACAGGGGCGCGTTTGCTGGGTTACCGCTTTGATCCGCAAAACCAGCGGGCTTTAATTCTGGCCGGAGAACGCCTGTGGGGGAACGTTACTCCCATTTTGCATACCCGGCTGGGCCGAAGGGTCGTCCCGGCGGTAATGGAGTTTGTCGAGCCCTCGGCCCGCCAGTGGATTTTGAAGTTGCTGGAAGAGCCCGAAATCGGGCAGAACACTCCCATTCGGCTGAAAACCCGCCTGCACCTGATCCGCTTTGCTGTGCCGCTGCTGGGCAACATCCTGCTTAACCTGATCGCCCCTGATCGGCGCCGTCAGGCGGCTATGCGGCGGATAGAAGCGATCTTGACCCGGCTGGAAGAGGAACTGGCCGGCCTGCCTCAAGACCCCTCGGCGAAACTGGCGGGGCTGGTCAATTTGATTAATGGCTTCTTTCGTAAATTTCCGGGCGGTATGCGCCGGTTGCTGGCTATGGTGGCCAGCGGCGTGGCCAGCCTGAATCTGGTGCGGTTGATCGCGGCGCGGGTCGCTGAAAGCGGTGAGGGAAGTACTCCGCAGAACCCTCAGCGGCGCGTGCTGGAATTGACCCGCAGCCTGCCTCACAACCCGACCACAGAGATGGATTTACAGCTTTGGGCAATTGCCCGCGCCATCCGTCAGGACGAGCGTGCCCGGTCTGAGGTCGAAAGTCATCCCAGCCGTGTTCTGGCAGAAATGTACCGCAAGGGGACTCTGTCACCTCTCACGGCCTCACTGCTGGCGGGGTTTCTGGCGCGCTACGGGCGGCGGGGGTTGGGAGAAATTGACGCCGGACGTCCACGCTGGAATGAAGACCCGGCCCCCTTGTTTGACCTGTTAAAGACCTTTTTACGGATGGAAGATGACGCTGCTGCTCCCGATCGGGCTTATGCACAGGGGCAGGCGATAGCCGAATCGGCCATCCGGCAATTGTGCGAGGCCGTCCGGCATCGTCGTGCTGGCTGGCTGAAGGCGGGTCTGGTTCGTTTTCTGGCCTCGCGGGTGCGGGCCTGGATGGGGCTGCGTGAATACCCCAAATTTTTCCTGGTGCGCGCTTTTGGGGCTTTCCGCGAGGTGTTATTGCAAATTGGGGAAGAAATGCGCCGGCAGGGTCGGCTGGATCAGGCGGATGATTTGATCTTTCTCACCTTGCTCGAAATGCAGCGACTGGCTGAAAATCCGGCAGACCCGCAGTGGAGGGGATTGATCGCCCAGCGGCGGGCGGCCTATGCCTGCGAAATGCAGCGCCGGCAGGTGCCGCGCGTGCTGCTCAGCGACGGGCGGGCTTTTTACGCCGGTATTGTCGGAGAGAGTGAGGGTGGGCAAATCCTGTGGGGCAGCCCGGTTTCACCGGGGCTGGTCGAGGGGCACGTCCGGGTGGTGACCGATCCGCGCCGGGCAGACTTGCAGCCGGGTGAGATTATGGTCTGCCCGGGCACCGACCCGACCTGGACGCCGCTTTTCCTGACCGCCGGCGGGTTAATTATGGAGATGGGCGGGATGATGACTCACGGAGCGGTAGTGGCGCGCGAATACGGCTTACCGGCCGTGGTGGGGGTGGATCAGGCGACCCGCGTATTGCGTACCGGCCAGCGTGTGCGTCTGGACGGTTCCAGCGGACGGATTGACCTCTTGGATTAAAGTTTCGGGCTAGGGGGAATGTTTTTTTCTGTACCCAACCAGAATAAAAAGGCATCCATCTTCTTCATTATGTTTCCCTTATCTGAATAATTTAATTCTTATCTCATCTACAATAGCCAAATTGTCCAATAATTTAGTTAAAACTGTCATATATTTATTATGATTAAGCATACTAGCCCTTTATTACCTTTGTGGGCTATGATGAACTTAACCATTACGTACCTTATAACCCGGAGTTCTCCAATCCCCGGTGCAATAAACCGAATAAGTTTCTAGCAGCCCTTCCATCGGGAGGGAAGGTTTTGTATTGCCGGTTTACGGATTGGACATCAAAACGGGTGGGAGGAAGGTTTGGACGACTTTCCAGAATCTGTATCCAATGCAGAGTGTGTTAAATCCGCTACTCAACAGAGCCGCTGATCGGTAATTGCCCGATGGCGGCTCTGTTCTTTCAAAAAAATCTTCACCCTCAATTCCATCCCATAGAAAGGAACAAACCATGGACTTCAAACTAACCGAAGAACAAGAACTTTTATTGAACAGCCTGACCGAGCTGTTGCAGCGTGAGGCTCCCGAAAGCCTGATCGCCGAACTGGACGAAAAGCACGAATTCCCGTGGAAACCGTGGCAGGCGCTGGCCGATAACGGCTTTCTGGGTCTGGGGATTGGCGAGGCCTACGGCGGCACACCCGCCGATGTGCTGACCCAAACGCTGGTCGCCGAAACCCTCGGCAAGTACGCCTTCCCGCTGGGCGTGATTTACGGGCTGGGGGTAATCACCATCCGTGACATTGAACAGTTCGGCTCGGAGGAACAGAAGCAGCGCGTGCTGGGCGGCATTTGCCGGGGTGACCCGCCGGTGGCGCTGGGCATCAGCGAGCCGCAGGCCGGTTCGGATGCGGCCGGGCTGAAGACGCGCGCCGTGCTGGAAGGCGATGAATGGGTCATCAACGGGCAGAAGATTTACTGCACCATCTCCAACATCGCCAAGTACATTCTGCTGATGACCCGCGACCCGCAGATCGAAAACCCCTACAAGGGCATGTCCATGTTCCTGCTGCCCACCGATGCCCCGGGCGTGCGCATCAACCCGCTGCCCAAAGT
>DLXG01000104.1 GCA_003448875.1 Anaerolineaceae bacterium | reverse complement strand
AACTGGATGGTTGTATTGACCGGAGCAGGGATATCCACCCCTTCAGGCATTCCCGATTTCCGCTCTCCCACCACCGGATTGTGGTCGCGAGACAACCCGATGGAGGTTGCTTCGCTGTCTGCCTTCCGTTACCGGCCAGAGAAATTTTTCAACTGGCTGCGCCCCTTAGCCCGTGAGATGATTAAAGCCCAACCCAATCCGGCTCACAAAGCCCTCGCCCAACTGGAACAAAAAGGCCTATTGAAAGCCATCATCACTCAAAATATTGACGGCCTGCACCAAAAAGGCGGTTCAGAAACAGTGCTGGAAGTTCATGGCTCCATGCAAAAATTGAATTGTCTCTCATGCCAAAAGAATTTTCCGCTAGAAAACTACCTCGAAGCATTCATAGAGCAAGGAGAAATTCCGCGTTGTGTCAACTGTCGTGCAATCCTGAAACCCGCTATCGTTTTATTTGAAGAATTGTTGCCGGTGGATATCTGGCAGCAAGCAGAAGAACAGGCTGCCAAAGCCGATTTATTTGTTGTGGTGGGCAGCGCTCTGGAAGTTACACCTGCCGCGCATTTACCGTTATATGCGCTGGAAAATGGCGCTCATCTGATCATCAATACCTTTTCGCCAACATATCTTGACTCGAAAGCAGACTTGTTACTGCCGTTCGATGTAGCCGAGCTCTGGCCTGAGATCGTCCAGCAGTTAGGTTGATTCATATCAACGGCTGCCGCGCCGCCCGAATTGACGCTCCAATAAGTCCACCGAAAGATGGATCATGGTGGGTCTGCCATGCGGACAGGTGCGCGGCGACTGGCAGCGTTCCAGATCCCGCACGAGTGCAATTTGCTCATCCATTGAAAGAATTTGTCCGGCTTTGACAGCCGCCCGCTTACACACTCGCGCAATCACCCGTGCCTCAATTTCCGCTTGCAGGGGCGTTTCATCTTCTTCAAAATCCTCCACCAGCGAACGCACCGCTTCGAGCGGCTCCATGCCGCTCAACAGGGCAGGAATACGCCTGACTCGGAAAGTATTTCCTCCAAAAGGTTCTACTTCAAAACCCCAGCGATTAAGAGCCTCTATTTGAGAATGGAGAAGTGCGGCTGCTTGCGGTGGCACTTCAAAGGTCTGTGGATGCAATAACGCCTGAGAGGGGATTTCTTTGCCGGCCTGTCGCATGAATTTTTCAAACAATACCCGCTCATGGGCCGCATGCTGATCAATCAGATAAAGGCCATCCGGTCCTTCCGCAACCAGATAAGCCGCGCCAACCTGTCCAATCACCCGCAGTAATGGTAGCGCATCTACCGGGAGAGGACTTTGCTGCTGGACTGATTTATCGTCAACGGTAAGGGATTCAATAGTGGGTTGAACAATGTCTGATTCATGAGCCATTTCCCAGGCAGGCTCCACCATCGCCTCAGAAGAACGACTCTGCCAGAGGGAAGTATTCAATTGAGGCGCAGGTGAATAAGCCAGCAATGCTCGCTTGACGGCTCGCTGCACTACTCTGAAAACACGGTCAGCATCCCGGAATCGAACTTCCGCCTTGGCAGGATGGACATTGACATCTACAAGTTCAGGTGATATTTCAATAAACAAGGCCGCGATTGGGAAACGCCCAACCATCAACAAGGTATGATAGGCTTGAATCAAAGCCGCGGAGAGGCCAGTATCCTGTACCCATCGCCCGTTGATAAAAAAGGTGATTTCGCGGCGATTAGAGCGGCTTATACCCACCGGGCTGATGAACCCTTCAACACGGATATCCTCTTCCTCTAATTCCACCGCGAGCATTTGCTTGGCCAGTTCATTGCCAAACACCTGTGCCAGAACTTCGCGGCGGTTGTTATTTCCAAGGCTTTGCAGAACTTCTCGCCCGTCCTGTACCAGTCGAAAACGGATTTGTGGATATGCCAGCGCATAGCGAGAAACCAATTGGGTGATTTGATTTTTTTCGGTCAGGTCGCTTTTCAGGAATTTCAGGCGGGCAGGCACATTGAAAAATAAGTTTTCAACCCGGACATGGGTACCAATCGGCATTCCAGCCGCCTCATTAATGAGCAGTTTTCCCCCCTCAACCACTATCTTCCATCCAATCTCCGCATTTTTTTCGCGCGAAGTCAAAGTCAAGCGCGAGACAGAGGCAATCGAAGCCAGAGCCTCACCGCGAAAACCGAGAGTCTTGATGCGGAATAGATCTTCGGCTCTGCTTAATTTACTGGTAGCGTGACGGGTAACCGCTAAGGTCAATTCTTCAGATGGAATACCATAACCATCGTCACTTACTTCGATCAACTCTTTGCCGGCATTGATTACGCGAAACTCAACACGCCGCGCTCCGGCATCCAGCGCATTCTCCATCAATTCCTTGACCACCGATGCCGGTCTTTCGATGACCTCACCGGCGGCAATTTGTGACGCTACCTCTTCGGCCAGTATCCGTATTGGCAATCCGTACTCCCTCTACATCCTCTTTTCAGATATTTACCTTATGGATTATACTCAAAATTGAAAATGAAACCTGAATTGCTGATTTTTGATCTGGACGACACTCTCTATCCTCCTGAATCGGGTTTGTGGCACGCGATTGGTGAACGGATTAACCAGTACATCCAAAAGCGGCTTGGCTTATCCCTTTCAGAAGCCATTGCGCTTCGTGATCAAATGTATCTCCAATACGGTACCACCCTGCGCGGTTTGCAGCTGCATTATGGCATTCCGCCTCAAGACTATCTGGCATTTGTCCATGATGTACCGCTTTCCGATTACCTTAAGCCCGATCCTCATCTGCGGAAAATCCTGACCTCCCTACCATTTCGCAAAATCATCTTCACCAATGGTGACCGCGCTCACGCCAACCGGGTGCTTAATGCCCTTCAGCTGGATGGTTGTTTTGATGACATTATTGACATTATGGACACTGCCCCATACTGCAAACCGATGCCAGAATCGTTTCAATTGATGCTTGAAAAAGGGGCGGTTCAAGATGTTTCCCGCTGTGTTTTGTTTGAAGACTCCCATCGCAACCTTGTAACAGCCCGGGCTATGGGTATGTTCACCGTTCAGGTCGGCAAAAACGGCGCTTCTTCCGAAGCACATCTCCAGATCCGTACCATTCACGAAGTTGCTTCAATATTCACACCTTCTTTCTTTATTTCAGATGGGAGATAAAAATGAACGATATCTCTTTGGGCGGCTGGGTTGCGATTGGCATCATCGCTGTCTTACTGCTGGTTACGAACCTCAGTCTGTTCTCGCTGCTCCGCAAAAAAGATTCGGATCATTCCACTTCATCAATCCTTGCTGAAACAATGAAAACCCTGAAGAATCCGTGGGAAAAAGAAGATCAACCTTTACGAGAATTATCCGAACAGGTTGCCCGCCTGAAGGAATCAAAAACAGAAAAAAGCGATCAAGGCGACTGAATTTTCATTCTCACTTAATGATAGCGTGATATGTATAAGCCTGTGTCAACCTACTTAATGGAGTACAGAGATGAATTCTAAAATAATCCGGACCATACTGGTTTTGCTGGTTCTCGGCCTTTTAATGGGCATCAGTTTCAGCATTGGACTGGCTGCCGGAATTAGTTTACCTTCTACCGTCAGCCTGCCCAGCCTTCCAATTCTCTCCGCTAATCCAGTCGTAGCAACACCCTCAACCACTCAAACAACAATTGACCGTGAAACGCTATTTAAACCATTCTGGCAAGCCTGGGATCTGGTACATGAGAATTACGTTGATCAGCCCGTAGATGATCAATTGCTGATGCAGGGTGCCATCCGGGGCATGTTAGAAGCACTGGGTGATCCATACAGCGGCTACTTAACCAGCGATGAATATCAACAGGCCAATGCCCCACTGCGAGGCGAGTACGATGGCATCGGCGCATGGGTGGATACCAGCGGGAAATACCTTACCATTATCAGCCCCATGGAAGGTTCACCTGCCGAAAAGGCTGGATTAAAAGCCGGTGATCAGATCATCGGCGTTGACGGTGAAGATGTCACTTCGCTTGACCCTCAACTGGTTTTGCGCCGCGTGCTGGGGCCCGCCGGTACAACTGTTCGATTGACCATCTTACGAGAAGGGGAAGAGAAACCCTTCGAAGTAAGTATTGTCCGCCAAAAGATCACCCTGGAAACTGTCAGCGCGAAGATGCTGGACAACAACATTGCCTACATCAAGATTACCCAATTTGGAGAGAGGACCGACCGCGACCTGCGTACCAGACTGCGTGAATTACTGAGAAACAACCCCACCGGCCTCATTCTCGATTTACGCAATAACCCCGGCGGTTATCTCAACACAGCCATAAACATCACCTCACAATTCATTGGCAACGGCGTCATTATGATTGAACAGTACGGGAATGGCGAAAAAGTATCGTATCAAGCTCGCCCCGGCGGTCTGGCTACCGATATTCCGCTAGTCGTGCTGGTCAATGAAGGTTCGGCATCTGCATCGGAAATTACCGCCGGTGCGATTCAAGACCGCGGTCGCGGCTTGCTGGTTGGCACAAAAACCTTCGGCAAAGGCACAGTGCAAACCTGGCGCCAGTTGCAGGATAATGCCGGTGCAGTCAAGATCACCATTGCCCGCTGGTTGACCCCCAACGAGCGTCAAATCAATGGCGAGGGCTTAATGCCCGATGTCGTTGTGGAAATGACCGAGGAAGATCAAAAAGCCAATCGCGATCCGCAACTGGAAAAGGCCGTAGAATTGTTGCTTACCAAACAGGTGCCAGTTCAAACGAGCAAGTGACCCGGCGGATATTTCTGATAATTGTTACCCGGCACTCCCTCAGTAGACCTGAGGGAGTGTTTTTCAGGTTTGCTTATAGTTTTTTTATCACAATTTAAATTCTCATTTATAATCAACCCGTGAAGAAATTAATTATCGCCCTGGCGGTCTTATTGGGCATCCTCTTCATCATCAGCCGCTTCACCGAGTTACAAGAAGTTCTGCTGGTTCTCCAAAAAGGGAACTGGTTGTGGCTCGGAGCGGCTTTTGTCCTCTTGATTGCCTGGATCCTTGTCACAGCCGCCACCTTCAAGTCGCTTTTTTCACTTGTCGGGGTGAATAAATCCCTCTGGCAGGTATTGCGTTTGTTCCTGGCGGTAAATTTTATCAATCTGGCTGCCCCGAGTGCCGGTATGAGCGGCATGGTTGTGTTTTATTCGGATGCCCAAAAAAACGGTCACTCCACTGCACGGATCATGGTGGGGAGTGCTTTGTTCCTCATTTTTGATTACTGCGGCTTGTTGACAATTATTTTCTTTGGGTTGATTATCCTTGCTTTTTATAAGGTTTTGTGGGCGTTTGAAATATTCGCCTTTATCCTGTTTTTGTTATTCGTTTCCACCATGATTTTAGTGGTTTATCTGGCTTCTCGCTCAAAAGAGCGTCTTACCCGAGTGTTATTGAAGGTAACAGGTTTTATTAACCACCGCACTGAAATCCTTTTTAAGAAAGCATTTATCAACGAAGAACGGGTGATTCGTTTTGCAGATGAAGTCAGCGAAGGAGTTAAAGCAATTCAAAATCTCCGCCACGCCTGGCTGCGCCCGGCCGGATTAACTATCCTCAATAAACTTCTTCTCCTCAGCATCCTTGGCATGATGTTCCTTGCCTTTGGCACGCCCGTAACCCCCGGTCAGCTGATCGCTGGTTTTTCGATTGCTTACCTGTTCGTAATAATTTCCCCCACCCCTGCCGGTATCGGCATCGTTGAAGGGTTGCTCACCTTAGCCCTTAGTTCGCTGGCTGTACCCATTGAAGCAGCAGCCGTTATAACCCTTTCTTTCAGAGGCTATACCTTTTGGCTGCCCTTTTTATTCGGTATGATTTCTTTCCGAAGTCTACATTCTTGACAAAGCAGATAATCTATTTCCATCAAGCGCATAAATTAGGATTCTCACAACTTTTATTTTCCTTTTAATGTCAATGCAAAATAGAAATGTC